>NZ_JBFRTU010000006.1:0-208473 GCF_041474275.1 Vibrio sp. 10N.222.52.B7
CGCTTTTGTTTTGATTCAATCTAATTGCTAAGCAATAAGCGAGATTAGAACTCAACGCGGTAAACTGACGTGCTACCACTCACTTCGTTGCCAACCGCAATAAAGTGGTTACCAGAACGAGTGAAATACTTGATTGATTCTGGACCTAAATCACCCGCTTTAGCGTTGTAAGTCTCGTTGTCGCAATCACCGTCTTCATCAACCTTAGTGCACACAGGCTGAGTAAAGTCGCGATTGTTCAAGTAGCTGATGAAACTTGCGTTTTTAGGCTGTGTTACGTCGTAAACCATGATGCCACCTTGGCGCTCAAGTCCAATAAAGGCATAGTGCTTGCCGTTGATCTCCGCCACTTCGATCGCTTCAGGTTCTACGCCTTTATCATCACTACGATCGTCACCGCTTTGGTTGTTATCATTGGTGCTGTTGAAGTTTGCAGGATCTTGCTCAAGTACAATTCGAGCAAAATCATCGCCGCTATCAAACACTAGCTCGCCTGACTCATCCCAGATAGAGAACGAGCGGCTGCCGAATGCTTGAACCTTTTGGTCAGCA
This sequence comes from Vibrio sp. 10N.222.52.B7, assembly GCF_041474275.1. Taxonomy (NCBI): domain Bacteria; kingdom Pseudomonadati; phylum Pseudomonadota; class Gammaproteobacteria; order Vibrionales; family Vibrionaceae; genus Vibrio; species Vibrio sp. 10N.222.52.B7. The sequence continues at coordinate 553 of NZ_JBFRTU010000006.1, forward strand.
GCGAGTGTCCCTTGTGGCTTAATCACTTTAAGACGTGCAAGTTGCTTGTTGTCTTTCAATGCGCCATCTAATGGGTGGTTAGCGTCAATATCTAACTTCTTGCCGCGTACTTCATCGACATAAGCGATACAAAAGTCTTTTTCTGTGGTGTAGTTTTCGGTGCCTTGATAATCGTCACCGTCCCACTCAAAACCTTTCTCATCACACATTTCTTGCGTAGTCTTGATGCCATATTCACGACCATCACCTTCGTTCGCAGTCACGATGTAGGTGTTGCCATCAACACTGTAGCTAGTGATGCTGTCTGGCATGTAAAGTCCTTCTAACATCGCGTAGTTTTGTAGGTTGCCGATATTTTTGTCTTTATTCGACGCATCCAATTGCGCGCTATCCCAAGGTTTGCCGCCTAAACCAAGAATCGTATCCACCTCTGCCGTTGCGACATCAATCGCTGCTAGTGCGTTGTTCTCTTGCAGGGCAACGTAGAGTTTGCCGTTGTCAGCAAACGTTAGGTATTCAGGCTCTAGGTCTTGAGCGACGGTCGCATCGGGAGCTGAAATTCGAACCTTATCGGTTAATTCCTGGTGACGAGGCTGACCTTGGTTAAATGCCTTGAAATTAATCTGAGTGACCTTCGCTTGCATCGGCCCATTCGCTAAATCCACCAGCGTTACTGAACCTTCAGGATCAATGCTGTAATCCGCATTCGGCTCACCTTCATTTGCTGACGCAATATAACGACCGTCTTTCGAGAAGCTCACCATGTCTGGCAGTGCGCCAGCTGTGTAAGTGGTGATCAGCTCTAGTGTGTCTGAGCGATACAGAGCAATAATGCCATTTTGTTGCTTGTCCGCATTTTCAATCGCGACCGCAACTAATCCTTGATGAGTCGACACGCTGTTCGCTGCACCAATATCAATCCCGGAAGCTACAGCCGCTGATTGAAGATCAATAGAGCCTTCAGAGCTTGGCGAGCTATCGGTATTCATCGATAGCACGTCAACTTTCTTTGCTTGAGCATTTACGACATACAATTTATCGGTACATGAATCGTAGCTGACGATTTCGGCTGCAGAAGTATCAAACGGGGCGTCGGCGATTGAACGGCCAACTAGGCTGATTCCGGTTACCTCAGCATTGGAAGCGCTTGGCTGCTCGATGGATTGGCATTGAAGGCTAAAAGCATCAAGTGATGTTTGAGATGGCGTAGCAGTCGTTGGTGATGTTGGTTGAGAACAGCCTACTAGAGCAGAACTTACCGCGATAGGCAGTAATAATGTCAGCTTATTAAATTTACGATTCATATATCCTCCATAATTTGAATCGCGATCATAGAGGGCTGTTATGACACTTATCTTTCCCTTCTATTAACAATAAATGACAACAATAAGTTTCTCTTACTCATAGCAACAGAAAGTTAAGGTGAGCACTCTATTAACAAGTAAGCAAAAAAAGGGCCCAAGCTGGCTGATGCTTGAGCGCCTTTAGTAAACCGAATAGGGAGATTAGAAGTTGTAACCACCACCAATCATGAATACCCATGGGTCGATATCAACGTCTGTCGAGAACTGTTGACCATTAAACTTATATTTTGCTGTAGTGCCGATATCTGCATACCAAACCGATGCGTTCAGGAACCAGTCTTCATTGATCATGTAGTCCATACCAATGTTTGCTGCCAAGCCCCAAGAGTCATCAAGAGATAAGTCGCTTAAACCTAGATCTTTCGCTCCTTGATTTAGTGACTCATCGAAGAATACAGTGTAGTTGATACCAGCACCTACGTAAGGGCGGAAGTCACTGTTTGCTTGGCCAAAGTAATACTGAACCATAAACGTTGGTGGTAGGTGTTTCGTATCAGCAATTTCACCTAGACCAGTTGCAGAAATGTTGTGAGAAAATGGGCTTGCCGCTAGTACTTCAAAGCTGATGTTATCTGTAAACATGTAGCCAAAAGTCAAACCAAGTTGAGTGTTTGAGTCTACAGAGAATTCTGTATTTGGATCATTCAACACAGCGCCACTACTATCGTTAGGAGATACCGTTGCTGCACCTGCACGGATGATGAAATCACCTTCTTTATGAGCAAGAACATTGGTTGACATAAGAGCCGCAATAACCGCAATACCACATACTGTTTTTTTCATTATAATTTCCTTTTGGGGGCTTAATCTTTATTGGTGAATGAGTAATCATTTCTTATTTTGCGTGCAAGGTATCATAGAATAACCCTACTTTATTGATGGAAATCAATTTGTGAAAAGTTGTGATTATTTATGTAAATTTATATCGAGCCGATCACTTTATTCCTTCATTTTATTGACAGTTTTGTAATGCAGCTTTTCCGTGCGTCATTTTGTTAATCCAAACAATTCACTCTATTCGGATCTTTTTTGGATCAAAATAGAGCAAGCCAATATCTCACGTGCATCATTTTGGTGCAGAACAACAAGAATCAATCTCGCCTCGTATAATATTCAATGAGTTACATTTGGCTTAGTGCTTGCAAGTCTATGTTAATAATCATAAATACATTGAGGTTCTGACTATGCAAGACACTCTAACAATCGTTCTGGCCGGCGGTGTTGGCTCTCGGCTTTCTCCCCTCACCGATAACCGTGCAAAACCTGCGGTACCTTTTGGTGGCAAATATCGAATCATCGATTTCACACTCGCGAACTGCCTGCACTCCGGACTTCGCCAAATTCTGGTGCTAACTCAGTACAAGTCTCACTCTTTGCAAAAACACTTACGTGATGGTTGGTCGGTGCTTAACCCCGAGCTCGGCGAATACATCACCAATGTTCCCCCACAAATGCGAACCGGTGATAGCTGGTACAGCGGTACTGCCGATGCGATTTATCAAAACTTGTATCTGCTGTCTCGCAGTGAAGCCAAGCATGTGGTGGTGTTATCTGGCGACCATATCTATCGCATGGATTACGCGCCAATGCTCAAGCAGCACAAAAAGAACGAGGCCGACCTAACCGTGGCGTGCATGGAGGTTTCGATTGACGAAGCTAAAGAGTTTGGTGTGATGGAGATAGACGAGTCTCTAGAGATCAATAACTTTACCGAGAAGCCACGTTACCCTGCATGTGTACCTGGTAGGCCGACTCGAAGCATGGCTTCAATGGGAATTTACATCTTTGATAAAGAAGTACTGACACAAGCGCTACTGGCGGACGCCGAAGATCCGAACTCAAGCCACGATTTTGGTAAAGATATCATTCCTAAATTGGTGGGCAACAACAGTGTTTACGCATACAAGTTTGGGGATGAAGAAGGCCGAGTGACCCAAGATGCGTACTGGAGAGATGTTGGTACTATCGACTCTTATTACCAATCCAACATGGACCTGTTAAAGCCAGCTTCGCCTATCGATTTATATCAACCTGATTGGGCGATTCGTACTTACGAACCGCAGCTGCCACCCGCACGAACCATTGCTTCAGTTGAAGGTAATCAAGGAATATTCATCAACTCGATGATAGCGAATGGCGTTGTAATTGAAGGCGGCTCGGCGCAAAACTCAATCTTCTTCCCGAAAGTGAAAGTCAGCAATGCCGCGATTGTGATTGATAGTATTCTGTTTGAAGATGTTGAGATTGGAAAAAATTGCCACATACAAAACTGCATCATCGACAAGAACGTTAAGGTGCCTGACGGAACCCAGATCGGTCTTGATGGCCTTGCCGATGCGAAACGCTTCCACATATCAAAACAAGGCGTGATTGTGGTGCCCTCTTCTTACCAATTTGAAGAGTAACCTTTAACGTTGGAATAGCTTTTCTTTAAACGAAAAAAGGCAGCGAATTCGCTGCCTTCTTATTTACTCACACAGCTTCAGTTAAGCCTTAACTGTCCATGTATTCGATTAAACAGAAACCTTAGAAAGGCCCTAACTCAATCATTTGAGCAATCACAACAGAAACCAAAGCGCCTACCGACCAGAACAAGAACAGTGGTAAGAAGAAACGAACCCACTTGGTGTAAGGTACTTTTGCTATAGCCAATACCGCCAACAAGCCACCATTGGTTGGGTAAATATAATTAGAAATACCATCACCCAATTGAGAAGCCAACGCCGCAACTTGGCGAGTCACTTGACCAATATCTGCCAATGGAATGATGATTGGCATAGTGATCACCGCTTGGCCACTGCCAGACGGAATGAATAAGTTGATCGCAGCCTGCGAGAAGTAGATCCCTGCTGCTGCCACAAGTTTAGAGCTACCAGAAATGATCTGTGCAAGATAGAAGATAATAGAATCAACAATCTTCGCATCTTCCATAATGGTCAACACTGAGCGAGCGAAGAAGATGATCAGTACTGCCACCAATACATCGCTAACACCTTTGGTCCAATACTCACAAATCTTGTTCGGAGATAAACCCGCCACCAAACCCGGAATGATCGCCATTGCCACAAATGCACCCGCAATCTCGGTAAAGCCAAAACCCATCGTCAAAGTGCCGAAGATCATGTATGCGAATACGCCCAAGAATGCGATGCCCGCAAGCTTTTCACGAGAAGTCAGTGTTTTCGCTTCAACGCTAGATTCGTAGTGGTAACCCGTGCCGTGTAACAAGCCTTTGGTCGGATCTTGCTTAACTTTGCGCGCGTAGTTAAGCACATACCATGCACCCGTTAACAACATGAACATACCAACAATAAAGCGGTACCACATGCCTGAATACATAGGCAGTTCAGCGATAGTGTGTGCAATACCCGTAAAGAATGGGTTAGCCAAAGCGGCCGCGAAACCGGCACAACTTGCCAGTAAAACAACGCCAAGTGCCGTAATCGCGTCATAGCCAAGCTTGATACAGATCGGGATCATCAAAGAGATGAAAATGACATCAAGTTCACGCATACCGGTGAAGGTAACGTTGAAGAAGATCGCCGTCATGATCACAGGCGCAATCACGTATAAGCCTTGCTTCTTTAGCTTAGTAGTTAGTGCAACAACGGATGCGTCTAACAGACCCATGTGTTTGATAATGCCAAAAGCACCACCCACAAATACCACAACGCCCATCACGCCAGAAGCGGATTTGAAGCCTTTAAAAAATGATTCGAAAAAAGAGGCTAATGTTGTTGGGTTGCTGGTCAATTGTGTGTAGCTGTCTGGGTCGATAACCGTGCGGCCATTCATGACCACTCGCTCGAATTCACCAGCAGGGATGAAGTAAGTTGCGATTGCAGCAACGATCACCATGATAACCAAAGAGAGAAACGGGTGGTTTACTTCTTTCTCTGTCGGCGCTGCGTTACCAGCTTGAGATGTAGGTACGGATGTAGATACCGTAGTCGTCATATAGACTCCTTATTTGTCAGCAACTAAGGTTCACTTAGCCGCCGGAGGGATTTTTGGAAAAACGAAACCCTTCACGCTGAACTAAGTTCGCGCTAATTTAGGTTGTTTCAAAAAGGCCTTTGATAGATGGTGCTCTCAAATGTACATAGTGAAGTAGTGAGAACTACTCTCTTTGCGTCCGAGCAAAATGCAGATGTTCAGCCAAGTCAGGCCAAACTGAATGAGGTCATGACAAGCAGGTAAACAGAAAAGTCTGTTTTGGTAATGCGTTTTTTATCAATTACAAAGACAAGCGGCGCATACTAGCACAACGAGTCATTAATTGTCAGAAAAGTGTGAGTTTCGTCATGCTTTGGTGAGCAAAAGAAAAGCGCCCACTAATAAGTAAGGCGCTTTTCTGCAATCGAATCGAGTTACTTAGGTGCTAATTCGTAGTTTTCTTGCATCTCATGAGGGGCAATCCCGTACTCATAATCCGCTAAGTAGCCATCCTTATAGACCTTCATTCCCTTCTCATCCCAGCTCACTTTGATCATCGCCGTGTTGCCATCTTCACTGCCTAACAGCTCCAGCATTTCTGCATCAATCTTAATGGCTTTGATGGTTTTAATACGCTTAAACGGCTTAAATTCAGTGGCCGAGAATACGATGGCCGAGCGATAACGCTTAAGCTTGAGTCCAATCGCAAAGATTCTCGATTGTTGCTCAAACTGCAACATATTGATCTAGGCTCAATTGATGAGTCTCGCATTTCAGAACTTGTGCGATTCAAAGTCGAAACGCCGGTTCGCTATGAAGGTGACATTAATTATTGGCGTCAGGGCGTCGAATTTCCTGTCGATCAACTGGCATCCAATAAAGAAGTCGATATTCGAGCACGCATTACCATACCCGAGTCTCAACTCACAGCAGGAGAGTTTCACTTCAATATGGAGTGGGCAGTTGAGTGTCTATAAATTAGTAACTTAAGCTGAGTTTTTAATCAAAGAAGAAAAAGTGAGTGAGCTGGAAAGAAAATCAATGGAGTGACAAGTTCGGAATTATAAAACCGATAAAGAGAGATTCACTGGGAATTCGCTGTAGGTTAGCGCAAATTATCAAGGATGGAGTTTTTTTGAACATGTCTTTAAAACACGAAACATAATATGCGATCAGTTCATCGGACTTTCAAGGGAGTAACAAGAGAATATTTGATAACACTGAAGTCAATCACACATGTGCTAATTCTCAGTTGGTTAATCTATCCGATGTTTGCTACGTTTAAATGACACAGTCATTGGAAAGGTATGATTTATGAAAATAAATGTTCAAACACATCATGTATCAATTAACGACGAGTCACGCAAAGACATCGAAGGTAAATTCGAGAAGATATCTAACCATTTCCCATCACTGATCAGTTGCGACATCATCATTACTAAAGAACACGGTCAACATCAGGTTGAAGTATTCACCAACTACGAAGGTGTACGAGTAACAGCAAAATCGACAGACGATGTTATGTACCCAGCTATCGCTGCAGCACTTAAGAAACTTGAAGCGGGCCTAAGTAACCGTAAGGGACAATTGAAAGCCGACCTACACGAGAAACCAACAAGCACGAAGCCAGAGATTGCTTCGGACATCATCCAAGAGATGAAATTGGTATAAATCGATAAGTAGTTAAAGCGAAATAACGAATAGAAACTTATTAAGAATTTCAAAGCCAGCATACGTTGCTGGCTTTTTCGATCTTAAAGCCAAGCAAACCTTCGCTTCTTTACCGTCCCTCGAATTCAGCTCAACCCCACATCATTATTAACGCCCTTAAGTTCTTAGCAGCGATAACAATCACTTGTGGTATTTGATACAGTTATAAGCAGAAATTTAGACCACAACGGAATGTTTATTATGAAGAAAATCGCGTTGATACTTTTCCTTGCTACTCAATTAATGGCTTGTACCGAGGTTGGCAGCGAAGCTTGGTGTGCGGATATGAAAGAAAAGCCTAAAGGTGACTGGACGGCTAATGAAGCGGGCGATTTTGCTAAACACTGTATTTTCTAATCACGTTAGCTTCTAATTCTACATTGGGCTGAATTAATACGCTCTGTGTAAAACAATCCATGGAATAAGTGAGTTTTAATGGAACACCAACTAGACAACAACTGGAAGCACATCGAATGGGTATTAACCGACGTCGATGACACGCTCACTTGGCAAGGTTCACTCCCTCCAGAAACCCTGATTGTGTTACAAAAGCTGAGAGACAATGGAATCAAAGTGGTCGCTGTAACGGGAGCCTGTGCTGGTTGGTGTGACCATATTGCGCAGCTCTGGCCTGTCGATGCCGTGCTTGGAGAAAACGGCGCCTTCTTACTAGAGAAGCAAGATGATGCATTACAACTCTCATCTGAAACACCGCTAGAACAAGTGCGTAAGAACCAAGCTAAGCTAAAACAAGAAGTTGAAGCGATCTTGTTGAGTTACCCCGACCTATCGCTAACTTTGGATCAATCTTACCGCTTGTGTGAGGTCGCGATTGATATCGGCCAAAACCGTAAGCCTGTTGATCCTGAAACTGTTCAAGCGGTACTCGAAAGAATACACGCTTTAGGCGCACACGCGACGGCAAGTTCGATTCATATCAACGCTTGGTACGGCGAACACTCAAAGAAAAACGCCGTGCACCGTTTCCTGGCTAATAAAGGCTTATCGCTTGAGCAAATCCACAATCAAGCCTGCTATGTCGGCGATTCAATGAATGATCAGCAGATGTTCGAATCACTTCCACTTACCGTTGGCGTGGCAAACATTCAACATTATTGGGATAAGCTAGAGCATCATCCAAGCAGGGTCATGTCGCAGCCTGGTGGCTATGGGTTTGCAGAATTTGTGGATGCGCTGCTGAGGCTTAAAAGTGAAGTAATTTAGATAATCGCTCAGACTTTGAAGCAAAAATCGCACAAGTTTTCACTCATACGATTTCATTCATGTCATGTCCATCGATTAAACGGGCTCAACGAACTTAGAGAATAATCATCCCATCTCGATAAGTCAGTGATGGTGCTACATCTTGACCAAGTAAGACTGGGCCATCGAGGTCGACGATTTCAGATTGAACGGCGATAGGCAGAGCTGCACGCATCGCCAGCGATGTACCGAGCATACAACCCGACATCAGCGTAAATCCTAGCCTTTGAGCTTCTTCAGCAAGTACCAATGCTTCGGTCAAACCACCTGTTTTATCGAGCTTGATGTTGACCATTTCATATTTGCCTAACAAAGATGAAAGTTGCGAAGTGGTATGACAGCTTTCATCAGCACACAGTGGTATCGGGTGCTTGATGTGCGCCAATGAGGCATCGTGCTGTTGGGGTAACGGCTGCTCGATCATCGCAATATCAAATTCTACCAGTTGATTGAACAACTCTTCGAGATTCAATCCTGTCCACGCTTCATTCGCATCCAATACAATTTGAACATCTGCCGCAGCTTCTCGTACCGCGCGAACACGCTCTACCACCTGCTCGCCGTCAAGCTTCACTTTCAGAAGTTTCGCACCATTCGCGACATAGTCTCGAGTCTGAGTCGCCATGGCTTCTGGCGTGCCAATCGAGACTGTCATTGCAGTCACGATTTGAGCAGGCAACTCAAACAAGCTATTCGGAAACGTCTGGTCGTTCTGCTGAGCTTCAAAATCCCAAAGCGCACAATCGACCGCATTGCGCGCTGCCCCTCCGGTCAATAAAGACTGAAGATGATCTCTTAGCTCTGCCGGATCAGTAACGCCTCGTTCAAACATAGCTTCAAGTGCGCTAGACGCTTGTTGGATTTGCGCTAACACAGACTCCGATGACTCGCCGTATCGTGGGTAAGGCGTGCATTCGCCCTGAGCTCGTTTGCCACCATGTTCAATGTAAACACGAACAACGTGACACTCAGTTCGACTGCCACGAGAGATGCGAAAAGGCGTTTGCATCGCGATAATAATGGGTTCAGCTGTAATCTTCATAATTTCACTCGGTTAATGTTCACTTTAACAAATGGAAACGTAGAAATGATGAAGTCGTTAAAGTGAATGTCGCAAATGATCAGTAATGTGTTGTACACCAAAGCGCACTGGGTCCGTCACTGGCACTTGATAGAGTGTGGTCCATTCTTGGCACAATGTCTCAGCCTCTTCAATGCTAATCGCCGACGTGTTCAAGCAGATACCCACCAGCTTCGCATCTGGATTAGTCAGTCGCGCCGCTTGCAAGTTGGCTTCAATCGTCTGTTCTATGCTTGGTAATTTAGCATGAGGAAGGTTACGAATATGTGGTCGCCCAACTTCATGACACAGCACTAAGGCATCAGCTTGTGCGCCATGTAAAAGACCCAAACTCACGCCTGCAAACGAAGGGTTGAACAAAGAGCCTTGCCCTTCAATGATGTCCCAATCGTGGTCGGTAAAATCAGGGCTAATCGCTTCAACTGCGCCAGAAATAAAATCCGCAACCACCGCATCAATCGAAATACCGCTGCCTTCAATCAAAATACCTGTCTGCCCTGTCGCTTTAAACTGAGCGGATGTTCCCGCTTGCTTAAGCGACTTTTCAATCGCTAATGCCGAGAACATTTTGCCTACTGAGCAATCAGTTCCGACAGTAAGCAGGCGCTTACCTTGACGAAGCTTACCGTTACCAACATTAAGAACACCGTCAAAATGGCGTACATCATGAAGCTTAGTCAATCCTTGTTGCTGCATGTCAGCAAGCGGTGAAAATTCACTCAATCGTTGGTGCATGCCAGATGCAATCTCATATCCCATTTCTGCAGCGGCCATAATGGTTGACTGCCAAGAATCAGGAATAACACCACCCGGATTTGCGGTACCAATCACTAGCGTCTTCGCGCCCTGCGCTTGCGCCTCTTGCAGGGTCATATCCGTTAAGCCCAGTGAAACGGTATCACCCGTTAAACGCAGTTGACCTAGGCAGATTTCTGGTCGCCATTGATCAATACCGCGAGCTGTTTTTGCAGCGAGTGGGTCAGTAACATCCCCAAGAAAAAGAAGGTAAGGTTGAGCGATCGACATGAGTATTCCTAATTAATAAGCCCTTGTATGGGTTTACTTTAATTAAGAATTTCGAAGCTGCCGAATGCCTATTTATGGCGAGCCTATAACCTTAAGTTATAGGGTGAGTATGGATTTTCAATGAAGCGATAAATTGCTTAACGGAAATCGACTGAGGGGTGTGCTCTGCGCAAAGCATCGATACCGAAAATTGGATGTCTGGTTGAAGCGGCAACACACAGACCGCATCGTCATTTTGATATTGCTCTGCCGTCCACGGATCAACAATCGCAAACCCCGCTTGGTGCTTGACCAGTTCCGCCGCCGCGCTATACCCACGTACAGATATCGGGTGGTGATAATGCTCATCGCGTGCAATAAGGCTTTGATGTAACAGGAGGCCTAATGGATCGCGGCTATCGAGCCCGATGATTGGCAGCGGATAATTGATCAGATCATCTAACGTTAATTCCGCGGGGAAATGATCAACCGTATTGGAAGGAACCAAAACCTTTAGTGATTCGGTTAATAGCGTTTCACTTAATATCGCAGGCGGTGCTTCATCGCCAAAAGCAATAGCAATATCTAGTTCATGCTTGAGTAAACCTTCACACAACTCATCACGGTTTGCTGTCAGCAACTCAAAAGAGAGCTCTTGCTTACTGCCATTTTGCTCGCGAGACATTTGGGCGATTACCGGAGTCAGTAATTTAGTCGCTAAAATCGGCGGCGCACCAATACGTAAGTGCTGATGGCCTTGCTTCACTTTGTTGGTCAAACACCGAAATTGGCCTAATTGTTGGTAGACCTTTTCCGCTTCTGGCAGCAAGGTTTTCGCTTCAACCGTTGGTACTAAGCGCCCTTTAACTCGTTCGAATAAGCCAAACCCAAGTTGTTGCTCCGTGTGCGCCAAAATACGGGTCACGTTTGGTTGCGACACATGCAAGCTGCGAGCGGCTCCAGATACGGTTCCGGTCTGCATAATGGCGTAAAAGACTTCCAATTGTCTTAGGTTCACATTGATGTCCTTATGGTTCGCGAAACAAATCTAGGGTTTGGCTTTTCTTGTATTAGCTAAGCTGTTTATCGGTCTAGCTAGCGTTTTGCGTGAGTCTATTTTAGTAGCTCAGCTATCGTAGGTTGAAGTATCTCAGCCCAAGTTTGATAAGCCTTCGCATTCAAATGCAGATCATCACACGAGTACTCGTTCGACAACAGCTTATTAGGTGACAATACTGAATTCACATCTAAGAACGCAATGCCTTGCTGTGTACAGTACTCGCTTAGCTTGCTATTGAGCAGTTCAACCGACGGATTTAAACCTTGCAGTTTAGAGCCAACATAAAGCGTTGATTGCACCAATATGCGAATCTCATTTTCTTGCCACACCTTAAGCATATCAATGTAGTTCTGGTAGATATGGTCGACATCATAACCCTGAGCTAAATCGTTTATCCCTGCCATAAAACACACCAGCTTGGGCTTCACATTCAACGTGGTATCAATACGGCGCAACATGCCAGTTGTGGTATCACCCGCTAAGCCACGGTTGACCATCGAAACATCGCGAAAGATATCCGCCCACGGGGCCCATTCGGTGATCGAATCACCAAACATGACTAGGTCTGCACTTGGGGAAAAATGGCGATGGTTATCTGATGTCATGATGTAACGACTCATACTGTGGCCTCGTTGCTGAATCTCAGACTGAAGAGCGACTGCCTTGAGGATCTCGCTATCTGGCGTGACGCTATCAAATTGAGCTAGCAATCCTTCGATATGAGGCTTAAAAGGGCTAAGACGAGTACTCAGTTGATGATGTTCTTTAAGGGAAGATAACCTCTCTAGTAATGCATACAAAGAGCGGTTTTGACCAACTTCTTGGAATAACTGATAGAGATCGAGGACAGAGTGTTGCTGTAGCGCGGCAAGTAATTGCTTGTCTTCCATGGTGTTATCTAACCCTTCAATTATCTGATGATGAACTCAAGATAATATCCGATTGCGTACGGGATAGATAACACTAGAAGCAGAGAATTACTTTTCTTTGATTAGCAGATGGTTACGGTTATCACGGCTTTTCTTAATCAGTTCGTTGCTCTCATCCATTTCATCAGATTTAGCAAGACGATCGTAAAGCAGCACATTCACTGTCGCTGCCAAGTTCATGCAGCCAACTGTTGGTACGTACACAACATGATCGGCTCTGTCGGCGACATCTTGAGAAATAGAGCCGTCTTCAGGGCCAAAGATATAAATGGCATTTTCTGGGTGTTTAAAACGCGGTAGTGGTGTTGCACCTTCTGCGAGTTCTACGCAAACGATCTTAGTTTCTGGATCAAGATTGTCTAAAAACGACTCAACACCAGTCAACGGGATAGTACGCGCAGCACTCTTAGTATCGGTGTGGAATTTTGCGGCTTTTTCGTAGCGTTGCCCTGTGTATTTAACTTCGTCGACTTGGTAACAACCAGCCGCACGCATAACAGCACCAACGTTTGTCGGGCTCTTTGGGTTAGTTAAACCAATAGTCACATGGCTTTTGTTCATGAATCTTTCTCACTTAACGAATAGACATAGCAGGGTGCTACAAAGCGTCGCATTCTAACAAAGCAGCGTCGAATTCAAAAGCATCGATACAAACTCACTTTTTCGCGCTTAAGCCTCTAGTTGCAAGGCTTCTCACCCCAAAAACCTAACCGTCATCATATTTATAAAACAAAAACACTCTAGGATAACAATTAAACAACAAGCCCATTTACATTTTGAAACCACATTAATAATGTGTTGAAAATTGCATGAGACAATCACACAGGAAGCGTAACATGACCCTAACCATCAAAAACCGCCTTTATATTCTCTCTTTTATTCCACTGCTACTGATGGCAATTGGGATGATGAGCGTGACGTATATGAAGAGCACCGAGCTAACCGCACAACAAGTAGAATCGACGCGTAGCAATATGATGGCGATGAAAGAAAAGGAACTTAAAGCGTATCTGCAAATGGCTCAATCTTCTATTAGCCCGTTCTTGGAAAGAGGTGCAACATTAGAAGAAGCCTTACCGACATTAAGAACTCTCGAATATGGCGAGTCTGGCTACATCTTTGGCTACGACTCTAAAGGCGTTCGAGTAGTTGTTGGGCAAAATAACGATGGCATTGGTAAAAACTACTACGACCTGCAAGACAAAAAAGGCAACTACCTGATTCGTGACTTGATCAAGAACTCAAAGCTTGGTGAATTCACCACCTACTACTTTCCAAAACTTGGTCAATCCGAAGCCCTACCGAAACTGAGCTACTCGATATTCGTTCCCCAGTGGGACTTGATGCTAGGTACAGGCTTCTATACTGACGACATCGATGCGGTCATCGCAGAGATGAAAGAGAGCTCAAATGCTGCGTTACAAAGCTCATTGACGGCCATCGCTATATTCTGTGGTTTGATTGCCCTAGTAGTTGCTGTGTTTGCCGTTGCCGTCAACCGTACCATCATGCAACCACTCGAGCAGTTTGATCGTTCAATCAGCGCATTCGCGAGTGGCGAAGCTGACTTAACCGCTCGAATGGAAACCTTCAAAGCGCCCGAGTTCACAAAACTCAGCGAGAACTTCAACGCCTTCGTGGCAAGCCTTCAAACCATCATTCGCAGCGTAAGCGATGTCGGTCAGCAAGTCGTAGCCGAGACATCTAGCATGTCTTCTCGCGCTGCGCAGGTCGACGAGATTGCTACTGGGCAACGTGAAGAGACTGAACAAGTTGCAACGGCGATGACTGAAATGACCACAACGGCGCAAGAGATCTCGAGCAACGCTAGCCAAGCGGCGGATTCCGCTAAACTTGCAGAGGGCAATGCCAAAGAAGCGCAACAGATAGTAAACGCCGCTGCAGATTCGGTGGCAGGCCTAGCGAGCGAAGTATCAGAAGCCAACACTGTCGTGTCTCGTTTAGAAGGTGATGTGCAGAATATCTCCTCTTCGTTGGCGGTCATCCAAGACATTGCCGAGCAAACTAACCTACTCGCGTTGAATGCCGCGATTGAAGCTGCACGTGCAGGCGAACAAGGTCGTGGGTTTGCTGTGGTTGCCGATGAGGTTCGTAAACTGGCAAGCCGTACTCAAGAAAGCACTGGCGACATTCACAAGATGATTGAGCAACTTAAAGCTGCCTCAGATGCTGCTGTGAAAGCGATGGATTCAAGTCAAAACCGAAGTGCGCAAACCGTGGAAGAAGCGAATGCCGCAGCCAAAGCACTGGCGAAGATCCAAGCGTCGATTGATACCATCATGGACATGAACTCGCTTATTGCGACAGCCACTGAACAGCAAAATATTGTAGGACAAGAAATATCTCAACGCATCGTGGTGATTTCTGACCAAAGCTCACAATCGGCAGAACTCGCGAATCAAAACCGTACAGGTAGCCAAAACCTCAACAGTCGTGCAAATGAGCTGTATCACTTGGTGGATCGCTTCACCGTCTAATACATTTTCGGTCTAGTAAGCCGTAATCAAACGATAATTAATCCTAAAACACGTCGGGCTTCAGAATCTCTATTCTGAAGCCCGTTTTTATCGGTGGAGGTTTTAAGCCATACACTAATCCAATTGCTCAGAAAGGAAGTCCACCAGCAGGCGAACCTTTGAAGATAAGTTGCGGTTCTGAGGATAAAGCGCCCAGATCCCTTCTTTGTCATCTCGATAATCGGACAGCACCTCAACCAACTCACCAGAATCAAGGTCTTCACTCACATAGTATTCCGGCAACTGCACCAAGCCAATGCTCTGCTTAGCTGCGTCTAACAAGGCTAAACCACTGTTGCACTTAATGCGTCCGTTAACACGAACTGAGCGAGGGCGTCTATTTTCTTTGAAACGCCAATGTTCAAATCCACCGACTAAACATTGGTGATTATTTAATTCTGATAATGTATGCGGCTCGCCATAACGTTCAATATATTCAGGGCTTGCACATACATAAAGTTGGCGTTGAGACAGCCTCTTTGCCACAAGGCTTGAGTCTTCCAAGCGGCCAAGACGAATCGCAACATCAACACCCGAATCGATAAGATCGAGCTTTTGATTGGTCAGCATCAGCTCAAGCTCTACTTGCGGGTGAAGCTTTAAGAATTGATGCAGTATTGGGGCGAGTTGGCGCTCACCATAAGTCACAGGCGCGGTGACTTTCAGTAAGCCTTTGGGTGTGGATTGCATCTGCGTGACCGCAAGCTCAGCAATTTCTAAACCTTCGACCAACAACTTACATTGTTGGTAATAGAGTTGCCCAGCCTCTGTAAGAGACACCTTACGCGTCGTTCGATTGAGCAGTTTCACTGCGAGTCGTTCTTCGAGGTTTGCTACTCTACGACTGATTTGAGCCACCGACGTAGCGAGCTTCTGCGCCGCACCAGTAAAGCTTTCACGCTCTGCCACTGCAACAAACTCACTTACCCCTTCCCAATTGGCCATGCCTTTACCTTATGCTGAACTTTGGTTACCCATACAGTGTATTGAAGTTAGATATCAGTGTCACCTTGCTTGATATGCGCTGTGCATTAATCTTCGGCACCTATAGTCATTCCCTTACAGAACCATATTTTTGTCCTAACATTAACCTCATCCTCTATTGCTAGGGTGAGAATCTCTAAAACACTGGTACAACAAAGTAAGGTATCCCTTTGAAGAAGTTAATCATACTTGCATCAACTCTTGTACTCAGCACCACTGCGTTTGCAGCAACTAAAACAACAATTCAAGAAACAACGCTAAAATCTGACACATATGCTAGTGAAGTCGAAGCATACGATGCAGGCACCAACCTTATGGATGAGTTACGCGCAAAAACACCTTTTGAGCTTTCAAGAGAACTGCCACAGTTCCAACAGACAACCAAATACGATTCGTTCAAGATTGATGATGCAAATATGGAAGTGAAAAAGATCACTAACATGAACGGCGACATCCACTACCAAGCGAACGTAAAAGTGGACTACCGTTACACATACAAAGACGGTCTTAGCAGCTAACACTGAGTGATTGATCAGGTCTAAAAACTGATCACCTAGTCAAAAAGAAAGTCCGCACTCATAGAGTACGGGCTTTTTTTCGTTCAGCGCTGATTAATGGAATTCAAACGAGCAACCATTATCGGCTCATATGCGTCTGTCTAATTTTGAAGATCACACTTCAAACTGAGACACAAGGCTATCAAGCGCTTCACACTGTTCGGCTAATGCCATACATGCATTTTCTGCGCTGCTCGCCATCTCAACCATTTGCATGGTGCTTTCAGCGATGCGTTGAACATTCTTATTCACTTCTTCAGACACTTGGGACTGCTGAGAAGCCGCTGTAGCGATTTGTGTGTTCATGTCGTTCATCTTACCGATTGAGTTTCGAATCTCACTCAATGAAGACGCTGCAGTTCCTGCTTGAACAATGGTTTTCTCGCCACTCACTTTGCTTTCAGTCATCACGCCAACCGCATGTTTAGCCCCCACTTCTAAGCGTTCAATCATTGATTGGATTTCGCCTGTACTGTCTTGAGTTTTGCTCGCAAGCGCACGAACTTCATCAGCCACAACTGCAAAGCCACGACCTTGTTCACCCGCTCGTGCCGCTTCAATTGCCGCATTCAAAGCAAGTAGGTTGGTTTGCTCTGCAATACCTTTGATCACGCCAAGGATTGAGGCGATGTTCTTCACGTCTGTATCTAGTTCTTGAACCACACCACCCGCGTTCTCGATATCTTGCGCAAGGCGTTCAATCGAAGTAACAGTTAAGCCAAGCGTAGTATCGGCCGATTCCACTTCATGGTTTGCAACGTTACTTGCGGTTGCCGCATCTAATGCGTTACCACTCACCACTTCACTGGTTGCTTGCATTTCATGAACTGCAGCCGCGACCACTTCACTTTCTCGCTGTTGATTAGACGAGAATTCAGCAACACTTTGCGTGAGTGATTTGATGTTTTCCATCTCGCCACGTACTGCGTTCGATGTGAGAATAACTTGCTCCACGGTGACATGGATCTTGCCAACAAACTGGTTGAAAGCAGAACTCAAACAAGCGATCTCGTCATTACCTTCGACCTTCATACGTTGAGACAAGTTACCGTCGCCCGATGCGATCTCATTCATCGCTTTCTCTACGTTCTGGATTGGCTGAACGATAAAGCGATTCGATAACCACATAGCGAAAAATGCAGCGAAAACAGCAACGGCCATACCTACTTCAATGATCAATTTGCTTGATTCAATAGAGTCATCGGCTTGCTGGCGAAGCTCTTTCTGTTTCAATTCGATCAGAGTTCGGATATCGCGCAATTGAGTACGAATGATCGCAAACTCTGCGTCAAGCGCTGGTGAGTAATCAATATTGTATTGGTCTGCGTTTGCTGGATCAGCGAACATTGGCTCGTGCAGTGCCACCCACTTGCTCATCGCGTTAACAAGCTTTGATAACTCGCCACGTGAAGATGGATCCAACACGCCCGCTTGATACAAGGTTTCGACACTTTCAAAACGAGGAACCGCTTTGTAAGCGTTGTCTTTAAATTCAAACTTTTGGTACTCAATTGCCGCTTGGTCTTTAGCAAGTAACAGGCCTTGTGCCGAAGCGATAATTTGGTAAATATCTCGGTAGCCATCTTCTAGGTTATCTAGCACTGGCTGAACCACATTATTGAGCTCGTTATTAATCGCAGCCTGAGCATTAGATCTAATGACATTAAGCACAGTAACGGTAGAAAAAACAATCACAATCACCAACAGCGGGATCGCGATTTTACTCTTAATCGAAAGATTATTGATATTCATTGGGATTAATAACCACACTTCAAATAGGGATGCGCGCGCAATATACAGCACACATATAAAATCCCGCTAAGCTTTTGTGAGCTTCATCTCATAGAAAACGATACCGTAAATTCGTGTGATGTTTTTTCAATCAAAG
This sequence comes from Vibrio sp. 10N.222.52.B7, assembly GCF_041474275.1. NCBI lineage: Bacteria > Pseudomonadati > Pseudomonadota > Gammaproteobacteria > Vibrionales > Vibrionaceae > Vibrio > Vibrio sp. 10N.222.52.B7. Next base: position 18,867 of record NZ_JBFRTU010000006.1, read on the forward strand.
GTTAACTTTCGGCGACTAAAATACTCTCTGATTTAGACTTATTTGCTGCTGATACGCGCAAATACTGGAGAAGTGTTAGAAATAACACCATAATGTAGGGCTCTAAAATAAGTAGGTAAGAACATGAAAATTTGTGGTGTTGAAATCAAAGGTAACGATGCAGTCATCTGTCTTCTTTCTCTGTCAGACGGCGTATTTAACATTCCTGATTGCCGAGTTTCTAAGGTTGCGATTAGCGACGCAAACGACACACAGAATATGAAAGACTTTCAATTCTCTTTTGCAAAGTTAATGGAAGATTACCAAGTAGAAAAAGTTGTAATTCGCCAACGTCAGACTAAAGGCAAATTTGCTGGCGGTGGTTTCGGCTTCAAACTAGAAGCAGCAATTCAGTTGATCGACGGCCTAGACGTAACCGTTGTATCACCTGCTGACATCAAGGAGAGCCTTAAGCGCAACCCTCTTATGATGAAGTTCAAAGAAACTGGCCTTAAGCAATACCAAGAAGCACCGTTTACAACGGCTTACGCTTGCTTGATGAAACGCTAATCAAAAGTCGCTAGCCAATATTTTATATAGAAAGAGCCTGAATATTCAGGCTCTTTTTTGTTTCTAGTCATCGATTTTTAGTAGGATGAGTTTGGTATACAAACTACCGCTCTAACACTGTTCGCCTACGAGCCTTAATTAACTCAGGCTTTTTCACCACCAAATAAACCGCCGCAGCAGACAAGGCAAAGCCCATCGCGCCATACATGTCGAACGACTCACCGAAAATAAGCCACGCTTGGATTGCTGTCGTCGGTGGCACCAAGTAAAAGACCGAAGCCACACTTGAAGATGCACCGTGCTCTACCATGTAAAGCAACAATAGGATGGCAACACAAGACAGAACGACCACCAGCCAAATTAGAGTCAACGTGAATTCTATCGTCCAGTTTACTTGCATAGTTTCGTAACGCATTGCGAACGGCAGAAACAACGCGGCAGAAGCCAAATATTGCACCATCGCACCGCCGACCATATCTGTCCCCTGACAGAAGCGCTTCTGATACAAAGTGCCGCAGGTAATACCCACCAAAGAAACCAAACACAATAACGTTGCCAAGCCTTTTTGGTCGTCTGACTGCCATTCAATATTGCCCATCAACACCAAACTAATACCCGCAAAACCAAGCGCTAACCCCAACCACTGTGCAAAATTAAAACGCTGCGAAGTACAGCTGATCATAATCAATGCGGTAAGAATCGGTTGTAAGCCAACAAGTAGAGAACTCAACCCGGCGGGCATACCTATATCAATCGCCAGATAGGTGCCACCAAGGTAGAAACCATGAATCAAGATGCCAACCACACTTGCGTGGAAGAATGCTCGACCACGAGGAATACGACGCTTAAGGATTGCAATCAAAACCAAGAACAGCGCCACGTTGGCTACCATCCTCAATGAAAGTAATGTTGCGGGTTCGGCATATTCAACACCAAGACGTGCGCCGACAAAACCTGACGACCACAATATTACAAACACAAACGGAATCATTTTAATCAGCATTACAAACCTCTGGTCAACTCTTCATCAATGCTGTTACCTTAGTTGGGTACAGATAACTAATAAAGATACAGATATAACACTTTAAATGGTTACAGATTGAGAGTGTGCAACGAGGGAGAAACACGTGGAAGCAGAACTCAGCGGCAATAAATACCTTGCTACCGAACAACATATTAAGGCTCAGATCGATAAGGGGCTCTTTCACCCAGACGATCGTCTTCCCTCGATCCGCCAGTTAAGCGAACAGCTTGGCGTGAGTAAAAATACCGTGATTCGCGCCTATCAAGAACTCGAAGCAACGGGTTGGGTGTACTCGGTACCTAAATCTGGCTATCGCGTGAAAGCACCGAACACCACCAGCTGGGATGCATCAAGCCAACCTCAAAAAGTGGACCTCTTGTCTGTCACCAAATCGGTACTCTCTCGCCCGAAAGGCCGCCTGAAACTGTTGGCAGGTTCTGCGCACCCGAACATAAACAACCCTGCGATTCGTAGCTTGTATGCCGAGATTGGTCGCCACAGTCGATTACAAACTCAATTGCCTGGGTATTACCAATTACCTCCCGGCGACGAGCAATTAGTAAAGCAATTGTTAAAGATCACCCATGATCTTGGTGTGCCTGCGGGATCGAAAGAGATTGCGATTACTCATGGCGCTCAACAGGCGATCAGTTTGGCACTACGTGCGCTCACCAAGCCCGGTGACATCGTGGCGGTCGAGTCGCCCTGTTATTTCGGTAATCTACTCTTACTTGAATCACTTGGCTTGCAAGCCCTTGAAATCCCAAGCAGCGTTAGCCATGGCATTGATATCCCATCACTACAGAGTGCGTTGGAAAAATGGAAAGTGAAAACCTTACTGCTAACGCCAAACTTTACTAATCCAACGGGATCACGGATGCCATTGGCTAATCGAAAAGCCCTGTTGGAGATCACCGGTTCTTTACCGATTATCGAAGACGATGTGTTCGGTAGCTTAGCATTCGACACACCAATCGCTAGTCTCAAAGAACTTGATGATCAAGATAGAGTTATATACGTCAACTCACTGTCTAAAACCTTAGATTCACGCTTACGAATCGGTTGGTTACTGTCGGGGCGCTACCAACCTTTGGTCGAAAAGTACCTTTTATGCGACAACATGGGCAGTTCAAACCTCATGCAATCCGCGGTGGGTCAATTCCTCACCACAGGCAAATACCGCAGTCACTTATCCAAAATGAAACGACTCTACCAAACCAATCAAAAGCAGTTTCAAAGCTTGTTAATACAAGCATTGGACAGCTATCCTCATCTTGAAGGGCGTTATCATTTATCGAAGCCAGAAGGCTCTTTTTTAAACTGGATAACGTTGCCAGAGTCGGTCGATAGTTATGCCGTCTACCAAGATTGTTTGAAGCATAAACTCGGGATCTTACCCGGAACAGTATTTGGCACCAATGACCAATATAAACACTGCTTGCGCTTCACTGTCGCCAACATTGAAGAGAGCAAAGAGTGGAAAGAAGGGGTTGTGACATTAGCGAAGATAATCGCTAAGCATACACCTTAACCAGATTAGGCCCACATAGCCCAAACAACAAAGCCCCACTCAACTGAGCGGGGCTTTCATCATTCTGATTCTTTAATTGCTTAAAGGCGATTAGCCTTGCCAAGCGAACTGTTCAAATACTTTGTCGACTGGCGTTTTAGCAACGTGGTTTACGTAATTACTGATCACTTTCTGAGACAGGCCAAGAATCACTTCTAGCACTTGTTGCTGACCGTAGCCCGCTTCGAAAAATGCTGCCATTTCACTTTCAGGCACATTGCCGCGGTTACGTACCATGCTCAGCGTAAAATCATGCAGGGCTTGCAGCTTTTCAGTGGGTAAAGCTGTGCGATTACGCAGTGCTTCGGTGATTGCAGGATCAACCTTCATTGAATGTGCAATGCCAGTGTGTGCAGGAACGCAGTAGTGGCATTCGTGTTCAACGTTGATGGTTTGCCAAACAACCGTTAGCTCTTCAGCATCGAAAGATGAGTCACTAAACGCCTGATGAAGCTGAGTGTAAGCCTTAAGTGTGTTTGGAGATTCAGCCAACACACCAAACAAGCCCGGCACTCTGCCCATCTGCTTTTTAGCGCCCTCAAGAATAGGTTGGCTTTGCTCTGGCGCGGATTCTACTGAGTGAATTTTGAAGTTGCTCATTGCTCTATCCCTATCAATTTTCGGTTCTAAAGTTATTCAATCACGGAGCAATTAATGAATGTTCTCCGTTGGTGTAAAAACAATATAGATCAAACAAGAACGATCGTTCAAGTGTTATCTTGAACATTTGTTCAATTTATACATTGAAGCCAGAAGAATGTCTTCGTTCATTACAAGAAAGCCCAACAGGCAACACCTGATGGGCTTTCTCTTTTTCTCAATTTTTTTGCAAGCGGCTACCAATATTCTGCGTGGGCCAAGCCTTTAACACAGCTCGACTTGCCACTTGTTACTTTAATTTCACCACCAGTCAACGATTGAGCCAACCAACCGTGAGAGAAACTCAATTCAAAGGGCGCAGGGACTTGCTCAACGGTAATTTGCTCAAAGCCCACTTTTGAATAGTAGTTAGGATCACCGTACGTCACTGCAAGCTCAATACCCTGCTCTTTTAGGAGCTGCAAACCGGAGTTAATCAGGCGCTGACCAATACCACGCTTTTGCACCTGAGTGCTCACCGCGACTGGCGAAAGCAAATATGCCTTGGTTTCATCGTCAAATGAAAGCGACGTAAAGATAATCGAGCCTACAATCGTACTATCCGCATCCGACTCACTAGAATCATCTTCAACAACAAAGCAAAATAGCTCTGTCGGAGCTGTGGTCGTTAAAAGATCGTTGGCAAGCTCACCCAAAGTTTTACCTTCGTTCTCACCTTCTGAATCCGTAAAGGTTTGAGTGAAAACTTGAGTGATCGTTTCGATTTCATTTGAATTATATTGCCTAAATTTCATGGTGTTACTCATTTACTTTAATTTCTTGAGCACAAAGAACTGATAATCAAAATCACGTTGTTCAGAACCTTTCGAAGGCTCTTGACCCAAACCGTTCTTTGATGTGCTGCTATCGAAAAATTGTTTAACTTCATTGTCGCAATCGACGAGCGCTTTTGAGTTCGGTATCGTTGCTTTAAGCGCTTCTATTCGCTTTTGAAAGGGCTGGTAATACGCAAGCCAACCAGCGTCACTCATTGCAAAGTGATCCAAAACTTCATAACCCGCTGCTTTTGCCTGTTTAATACGCTCGGAAACCGTCGTCATGTCCGGGTACTCTTTCTGCCAGAACGCTTTGCTCGATTCGTTAGGTTGTTCGGTATTCCACACCAAATCATTAACGACCAATATGCCGTCATCACTGAGTAAATTTCGCCACTGCTTTAGCGCCTTTTCAACACCCATGATGTAAGCGCTGCCTTCCGACCAAATTAGGTCAAACGACTTAGCTTCAAACGGCAGATCCATCATGCTCGCGCATACGGTTTTGACGTTGCTTTCTAAGCCAAGAACCTGTGCTTGCTGAGTCAGAACATCTAAACTCGGTTGATCATTATCTACCGCCGTTATTTGCACATCCACTTGATGTTCTACTAAGGCTTTCGCTAACACAGAGGTGGCAATACCTTTACCACAACCGATCTCAAGCACACGTTTAGGAGAAACCGAAACGTGTACCAACGCCGCTAAAGTATCTTCCGCTGTTCCTGGCCCTAAACGCTGTAAACCCTCAAAGATCACCTCAAAATCCGCCATGTACTGGTCATGATCGTTCATGTCTTTTGAAAGCCATTTCAGTCGCAGTGCTTGCTTCTCATCAAAGCCTTGCTTAATGAGCCAATCGAGATGCGCATCAGGCGCCACCTTGTCCATCGATTCATGCCAATCTTGCAAACCACTCTCGCCTAACAAGGCCGATAAAAGATCTCTCGAACGCTGTTTCTGAGCGATCTCTTCGTCCAATTGTTCGAGTCGGTTTTGTAACAAGGAGCGGTCAACCTTGGCATCCAAACACGCCTGACACTCTTTCAACGTCAGTCCACCCGCTTGTAACTGCTGCAACAATTTCACACGCTGCAAGTCGCGTTCGGAATAACTTCGATAACCATTACTGGTGCGTTGAGCTTCTATCAAACCCAACTTTCCATAGTACAAAAGCGTTGAACGTCTCAGGCCAACGAGCTCCGCTAATTCAGATATGCGATACATCCACTTCTCCCTCATTTCAGTAGTAAAGATAAACTATGAAGTTGTAATCAGGTCAACAGAATTTTCGACACTTTTCTCGTTCTTTACCTATTTACCTTCAAATTGATAAAGCGATCTGAGCGTGTCTTTTACCCATAGAACGGTTAGTCATCGACATTGCCTGAACGGGATTCAGGAAAGGAGAAGTATTAAACTTGATGAATTGAAAACAATTAGCTCATAAACATACTTCTTTTTAACTGAATTTTGCCAATTTCTAAATCATTCAATAATGGACGAACGTTAACTAAACGATAAATAAACTCACCGAGTGAATACTTAAATCAACCACACATATACACCAGAAATTCCTGCTTAAATTTTTTAGAAAAATTCAAAATTTATTAGAAATTAACCCCTAACTTTACTGAGTATTTTGTTAGTCTTGGAAACAATTATTTACAATCCAAACAAAATTTAATTGGATCGCTTGAGGTTGTTTTTCTTGAATATGAAATTATTCGGCAGTTCTTTGATTCTGTCAGGAACTGCATTAGGGGCTGGCATGCTCGCTATTCCCATGGTGTTGGCCCAATTTGGCTTCATGATCAGCTCAGTGCTGATGCTACTTATCTTTATCGGCACCACATACTCTGCACTCCTCCTGGCAGAAGCATGCACTAAAACTAAAGACAACAGTGGCATGAGCAGTGTTGCTTACCTCACTCTGGGCAGCAAAGGTAAACACTTTATCAATGCACTCTTTTACCTGTTGCTAGTATGCATGTTGATCGCTTATATCTTGGGTGTCGGTGACATCATTCATAAGCTACTGCTCGACGTTGGTGTCGATGTATCAGCATCCGTTGCGTATACCATTTTCAGCCTATTGATGGGTGCTATCGTCGTCTCGGGCAAGTCTTATATCGACAAACTGAATCGCGGGCTATTCATCTTGATGGTCGTGATGCTGTTTATCGTTATCGCGTCATTATTTAGCAACATTCGCCTTGATTACCTAACTCAAACCAGCCAATACACGGCCAACGACGTGGTGCAATACAGCGCAGTTATCTTTACTAGCTTTGCCTCTATGGTGGTGATCCCGTCACTGGTTATCTACAACCGTGAAGCAACTCAAAAGCAGATCCGCAATATGATTCTGCTAGGCTCAGTGATTCCATTAATTTGCTACCTAACTTGGTTATTCGCGATTATCGGCAACCTTGGCACAGATGCGATAAGCCAGTTCCACAATATCTCTGAGTTGATCTCTGCGTTCAGCGGCCAATCTGCTTGGTTGAAAGTGGTGATCGCTCTGTTCTCTGCTCTGGCCTTGGTGACTTCTTTCCTCGGCGTGTCGATGGCGCTTTACGACCAAAACAAAGATGCGGTGACCAACAACAAAGCGTTGGCTTATGCGCTAACCTTCATCTTACCTTTGGTATTAGCTGAGCTGTTCGCTAGCCAGTTTGTAAGCATGCTGGACTATGCAGGCATGGTCCTGGTGTTCCTAGCTATCTGGGGCCCACTCGCAATGGTAGTTAAGGTTCGCAGACCTGACTTCCCTCACCTACAAACCGAAGGCAGCTACACAGCAGCCGGTGGCGACACGGCATTAATGGCGACATTTGGTTTTGGTGCGTTGATTTTCGTGTCTTGGTTTATGGGGTAGATTCCATTGAATGGACTATCTGTTGCCATTTAGAAGACAGCAGATACAAATAGCCCGTTAGTCCTGCTATTAAAAGTAGAGACTAACGGGCATTTTACTTCTTATTGGAGTGCTTGCTAGTTAGCTCTTAAACGTACTCGCAATATCTTTCAATGAAGCTGCTAACTGAGCTTGTTCTTTGGCTGTTGCAGCTATTTGCGTTGCACCTGTCGTAGATTCTGTCGACTTCTGCTCTACTGCCATGACGTTTTGAGCAATATCTTGAGTCACTACCGCTTGCTCTTCGGTAGCGGTTGCGATCTGCTCAGTCATGCTAAAGATCTCGCTCACCGATGCTGAGATACCTTGTAAGGTGTGTTCCACCTCTTTTGAATCCTCAACCGCTTTAGACGACATCTTCTGACTGTTATCAATTACATTAAACGCGGTTTGCACATCAGACTGTAACGAGCTGATGAAACCTTCAATTTCAGCTGTCGACTGCTGAGTACGCTGTGCTAACGTGCGAACTTCATCAGCCACTACCGCAAATCCACGACCTTGCTCACCCGCTCTTGCCGCTTCAATTGCCGCGTTCAATGCTAACAAGTTAGTCTGTTCAGCGACGGACTTAATCACATCAATCACACTGTTGATGTTATTACTGCTCTCGTGTAAGTGCGTGATCTTTTCCGCTAGATCATTAATTTCAGATGCCAGTTTTTCGATAGAGTGGTAAGAGTTTTGAACCGTACTCAAACCTTCTTGAGACTGCTCATCGACCAGTTTAGCGGAACTTGCTGTCTGCTGAGTTTTAGCCGCCACCTCATTTACCGTTGCTGATAACTCTTCTGTCGCCGTCGCAACCAAGCCAATTTGGTCTTGTTGTTGCACTAGCGTGTTCGAATTGTAGTGACAGGTTTGTGAGGTTTCTTCAGCGGCTGAAGCTAAGGTCAGACTCGACTGAGACAGGTTGTCGATAACGTTTGAAAACTTCTCTAGCGTTTCGTTGAGTGCCGAAGAGATCTGTCCAAGCTCGCTGTTGCCAACGAACTTAGCGCGAACTGTTAAGTCGTTGTCATTACGAACCTTAGACAACATCACTGTAAGATCTTTTACTCTCATCGTCAGGTCGCTGATCGCCTTATAGCTCACGAAGGTCGCGAACAAGGTTATCAAAGCAAACAGACCAATACTCATCATCATCGCAGACTGCGCCTCTGACATTTTTTTCTCTGTCAGTGCGATAAGCGACTCTGCTAGGCGGTTTTCTGTTTTCTTTAGCTGAACAATACGAGCGGTAGATTGCGAGAACCAGTACACAGGATCAACATCAAAACCGCTCATCTTAGATTCAGCCAAACCACGAAGCTTTTCTACTTCTGCCACCGAACGATCATTCAATTGCTGTTCAAAGAAACGAACGTTAGCTGGGTTACTCAATACCTCAAAGTTTGAGAAATAGGTATTTTGCTCAGTCACCAAAGAGATGAATTTAACCAACATGCCTGGGCCAAATTCATTTTTAGAGAAGGTATTATTTAGGACAGCACGCTCGATACCCGCTCGCTCTTTACCTTGTAAAAAGTTGTAGTAAGCGATGGTTTCAGTGGTGATGGCAGCATCAGAGCTAAGCTCAGCAATTAACGCCGATACGCTCAGCAGCTTTGCATTAAGTTGGGTGTAATAACCCAAAGCCTCAGACAGCGGAATCGATTGAGAATCGACCCGATTACGAATAGAAGTAATTTGATTTAGGCTTTGGCTTATTTCAGTGTTCAGCCGAGTGATCTGCGGTAAATCGATTTCAGCAGATTGCCAGTATTCGGTTTTCAGATTACGTCTATTATCTGCACTGGCTCTTTGTGCACGTAGTTCACTGACAAACTTAGTGCCCTGTGAGCCGATAAACCCAGCCGTCATTCCACGCTCTTTTTGTAACTCATGCACAAGTTCACTGTACACAACCGACAAACGGGTAAGTTGGTTTAATGAAGACAATTCACTGGTGGTTTCTACGCCTTTTGAAATCGCAGAAACGCTAAGCCATAGAAATCCCAAGATCGGTAAAATAAGCAAAGCGATGATTTTTTGCTTAAAAGACATATCGGTTAATTTCATTATCATTTCCCTAGCAGCTAACAAATCTTTTCAGTCATCTAACTCGCACACCCTTAATAAGACGCGCCTCAATTGTGACTGTATAATTATTCAACTTGATCAATGTGCATCAATTACCGTGCTACACAGATCGCGATGCGATGAAGGTAACATTTAACCTTACAAAATTCATTGATTTACCGATAAAACTGTTAGCTAAGCGACCTAACGATACCCAAAACACATGCGACAACATTTTATTGACGTAAGCGACTGAAATCTGACACACTTTAACTACCCAAAAGGGGTAGGCCTGCACCAATTATGTGCTCAGAGAAAACGATATATTCAGAACTAACTATAGATTCAACGCTCACCAGCGATTGATTCACAACTAATCAACTCCCTATTCTGCGCTGATTAACTGTCTATTCCTCGTTAACTAAATATGTATAATGCCGAATTATCAAAGTAGAGATTCGCAATAAATATGCGACAACAACTGAGAGATATTGTATGGATTGTCCCGCTTGCGAAGAACATATCGGTTGGGAATGGGTAGAAGAAGCGGCTATTGAACCCAATGAGGAATTCGATTGTCCAGAGTGCGAAGCAACATTGATGTACACCATCGATGAAGGCACCTACTACGGCGCTCAGCACAAGACCGTAGAAGTTATTGATGATTAAGATTATTTCCTGATGATCGGGATGTTTTATTAACTCTTTGATGTTCTAAGCCTGCGCAAAGCAGCTAAACACACCTTTACTAGAACGGGCGTTCAGCATAAAATATTGAACATATGTTCAGATTAATGAAGTAGATGTTATGGCTAAGACCGCTAAGTTCGATAGACAAGACGTAGTAGATAAAGCAACGAACCTGTATTGGGAAAAGGGCTTTCATGCGACTTCTATGCGCAACCTGCAAGACGTGATTGATATGCGTCCGGGCAGCATCTACGCGACGTTCGGCAGCAAAGAAGGTCTGTTTAAAGAGACGCTTGCTCGCTATACCGAACTTGGCATCCTGAATCTGAACCGCTTCCGAAGTGAAACCGAATCGCCTATCAAAGCGTTGGAAAACTTCGTAAAACGTGCGGTTGTCGAATCGAAACAGAGCGCACCAAACGGCATGTGTATGTTGGCTAAAACGGTCGCAGAACTGACTGATGAACACGCAGAATTGTTAGCAGAAGCGAAGAAGTCACTCAAGATAATGGAAGGTGAGTTCGCCAAGCTGATTTCAGAATCACAAGAATTGGGTGAGATCAGCAAAGAGCGCGATCCGACTCAACTTGCTCGTCATGTTCAGGTCCAAATCGCAGGCCTCCGTACCTACGCCAAAACCTGTGACGATATCGATTTACTCAACTCAATGGTTGAAGACGTATTTAAGTACCACCCTTTTTAGCGTCTGACCTGACTGATTGGGCACAATACAAAAAGACTCCACTTTCGCCTTAACAGGTCTGAGCGGAGTCTTTTTAGTTTTGATCTAGTTAACTTTATAGATGATAAACTTTGCGGTTTAAAGAGTTACACCTTTCTCATGATCAACGCCTGAGCATTAAGCATTGCTTCCTTAGTACTGACATCCAAGGTTTTCACGTTCGCAAAGCGTTCAACTTCTTTAATCGCCACATCGTGAGCAAAGATCACCAACCTCGCCCTTTCAATGTCTTTCTGGGTAATGCGATTACCTATTCCGTTGGCACCTTGTGTTTCGACTTTAATCCGAACCCCAAGATGATACGCCGCTTTTTCCAGAGACTTAGCAGCCAGGAAAGTGTGGGCAACACCAGATGGACAAGAAGTGATCGCCAATACATCTGCTTGCCCTTCTTCCGTTACCGAACAACAGGTCAACTGATTATAATTCACTTCACCTTCGACCACGTTCTTCTTCAGAAGAATCACGATCAGGGCTGTCGTTAGAGCCCCCGCCAGTGTGCCAACGATATAGCCAATCTTGCCATCAACCACTGGCAACACTATCCATCCACCCCATGGTGCATGGTTCACTACATGGAACATAAAGCCAACCACGTTACCGACAATGCCACCAGCAACAACCGCAGGCAGAACGCGCGCAGGATCGGCGGCAGCAAAAGGAATCGCGCCTTCACTGATGCCAATCATACCCATGATACCCGCCGCTTTACCTGCTTCACGTTCGTCTCTTTTGAATTTCTTTGGCGATAAGAAAGTCGCCAATGCCATACCCAATGGTGGCGTACAAATCGCAATTCCCACACCACCCATCAGCCAAGGTTGGGTATTCACCTGCGTTTGAGCAAACAGTGTAGCGACCTTGTTGATTGGGCCACCCATATCAAAGGCTGTCATCGCGCCTAAAATACTACCGAGCACCATTTTTCCTGAACCTGCCATGCCAGTCAGCATTTGGTTCATCTCTAGCATCACTTGGGCAATAGGAGAACCAATCACCCACATCACAGCCCCACAGGTAACAAAGGTACCGACTAGTGGATAGATGAAGATTGAGCTCAGCGAGATCATGCTGTCTGGCAGTTTGATCTTCTTGAGTAGATTAACCACAAAGCCCGCGAAAAAGCCGACCACGATCGCACCAAGGAAACCGGTGTTGTATTGATTGACCGCGACCCAAGAACCAATCATGCCCGGTGCTAAACCCGGTTTGTCGGCCATTGAATACGCAATGTAACCACCGAGCACGGCGGTAAACAGGGTTAACCCTGCGATGCCCATTTGTGCGATGTCAGCCAGAACGCCACTCTCAGGCACTGCGCCATGACCCGACATCATTACCGACAAAGACAAAAGCACACCACCCGCGACCACGAATGGAATCATGTGTGAGGTGCCGTATAACAAGTGTTCTTTAAGGCGATTAAGAGATTGTGCCCAAGGGCTGAGTGGCTCGACATACACTTCATGATGGCTCGAGGCGTAACTATCGAACGATTCTGAATTGGCTTCGAGAAATAGCTCTTGAGCTTCCTCGACCGACTCCACCGCCTTTAATTTTGTAACAAAGCCATCTTCGATAAGTCTGGTCGAAATCTGAGCTAGCACCTCGATATGGTGGTCGTCGTGGTTGTCTGGGGAAGCGAGCATAAAGAACACATCCGACAGTTCGCCGCCGTCTGCGCCATAATCGATGCCAGAACGGCTGATACCTACCGCCACCGCAGGTTTAGCTACGGCAGCACTTTTCGCGTGTGGAATGGCGATGCCATCGTCAAAGCCAGTATTACCGATGGCTTCACGCTTCCAGATGTCGTCAAGGAATTCACGTTTATTAGAGAGCTTACCGGCACGGTCGAGCAGTTCAACAAGCTCTTCAAATACCGCCTGTTTTGAGTCTGCTTGTAAATCCAAACAGATAATCTCGGGCTCGATAATGTTGGTGATATCCATATGCTGCTCTGCCTCGCCTGATTTCAGACTGAAGTAATTACGTAAGTGATAAGGTTAATAAGATGAAAAGATTAACGGTGTGAAGGCACTCAATATATAGGACGAAAGGTGCATTAACTGGATTATTGTAACCAAGAACTCAGAGTGTGACTTTCACCTTGGAATAAAAAACGCCAATCCATAAAATCCACAGAACCCATAACAATATCGTCCCTCCGCCATGCGAGCTTTCTATACTGGATTTTCCATGCAAGATAGCTTTTCCAAGGTAGCTTCTGAAAGGTAGCTTTTGTAACGTAACAGGGACGAGATTAAGCCGAGAATAATAATGAGAATTGTAGCGGTAACTGCGTGCCCTACAGGCATTGCGCACACCTATATGGCAGCTGATGCTCTAAATAAAACAGCCCCTAAGTTCAACGTTTCAATCAAGGTTGAGACGCAAGGCGCTATGGGTATTGAAAACTTACTGACAGCCCAAGATATTACCCTCGCAGACAAGGTGTTGATCGTCTCTGATATCGACATTGAACAGCCAAGCCGCTTCGACCCAGCTAAAACCTTATTCATTCCCATGGAAGAGGTGTTGTTGAGTGTCGATAAAGTCTTTATTAAGCATTGTCGAACCTAAACCTTTCATGAACGAATATCAGATCACCTTCTTCGTTGACGATCCTGCCGCAAACTCACATGTCGCGCAGCCGCTGACTCGCTTAGCGAAGAAGTTCAAAAGCAACATCCGCATTATCAACATCACTCAAAATCGAACCGCTGATCTCTCCAAATCCGTTGCGATGCTGCAAGTAGGTTTACTTCGTGGTGATTTGTGTCAGATAACCGCGGTTGGGATTGATGCGGAGCTGGCCTGTTTCGTTCTCAAAGATGTAATTGCTGAGCATTACGACATGGTTGGCTCACAAGTGAACCATGAATTCTCTAAAGATTTAATCCAGCGAATGCCACAAATATGCCCGCCTTGTGACATCAAATGGCACCACGCTAAGGCACAAACCCAACTGACCAAATTTGAGTGCTTGAAAGGGCTCGCTCACCTTGTTTACCCAGAAGATCCAGATGAATTGATTCTGGCATTTATTAAGCGAGAAGAACGCTCTTCAACCTGCGTGTCACCGGGTATTGCACTGCCGCATGTGATGTTTGAATCGACTCAAGATCTCTCGATTGCGGTTATCGTCAGTGACGACCCAATTGACTGGGCATCACGTATCGGCGAAGTGCATGTGGCCATTGCTCTTGTTCTGCCAACCAAGCCACAGCGTGAGCACATTGTCGCGGCGACCAACCTAACTCGAAACCTGCTTCACGATCAGGTCAATGAACGTCTGCAAAAGACTCGAAGCAGTGTCGACCTACAAGCCTTGTTGATGTACATCTCGTCACGCCTTATCTAATTCATCTCTTCTGGTCAAACTCAAAGCATCCATTAATCCCCTGTTGTGACACCTATCCAATCGTTATAAGCTCGTTTTCTCATACAATAAAAAACGGCTGAGCATTAGATCTCAGCCGTTTTATGTATAATTACTTGTTTAACTGGTTAGCTAACTTAAGCTGTTTTTTTCGCTTGTTTCGCATCCTCAACCGAGTCGTCTACAGCTTTCACTAACAGTAGACCAACGATAAACACGATACCGCCACACAGTACGAACATCATTCTTCCCCAAAATGGGTTTGGTAGAGCAAACATCGCCATCACAGCTACACCAGACACTGCGATCAATGAACCCAGCATGTGACGTTGTTTGTTATCCAGTTTCTTCTGCGCGGTTGATTCAGAAACCAAAGGCGTCGATAGGTTAGTGAAGAAGGTATCAACATCTTTCTGACGAGACGCTTCCAGTGGTTTATAGAACAAAGTCGAAAGAATAAAGAAGCCGCCTGTAAACGTTAAGTGAGCAATCAGACCTACCGCTACTTTCAAATCAGACCATTCACGACCTGTTAGCGGCTCTAGGTTGAACCAATTTTGTAGCATTTCAGCGGTAATCACGAAGCCTACGATGTAAGACACAATCGCGCCAACCACTAACGTGCCCCAACCTGCCCAGTCCGGAGTCTTCTTAATGAAGAAGCCACAGAATGCTGGAATCGTCATTGGGAAACCGATTAATGCACCTACGTACATCATGGTGTCGAACAAGCTCAAGCCTTTCAATGAATTGATAAACAGTGCGATAAGGATGATAGCGACACCGAAAACCGAAGACATCAACTTAGATACAACCATCAACTCTTTCTCTGTCGCGTTTGGACGAAGAATCGGTTGGTAGAAGTTGATTACAAAGATACCTGAGTTACGGTTTAAGCCTGAGTCCATAGAAGACATGGTTGCTGCGAACATTGCTGCGATTAGAAGCCCCACCATACCCGCTGGCATGTATTGCTCTACGAAGTAAAGGTAAGCGAAGTCGCCTGCTTTAGAACCTGCATCTGGATAGTGCGCCGCAAGGTCAATGCCTTGCCCAGCTACAAACCAAGGTGGCATGAACCAAATGATTGGACCAATTGTCATCAGAATACACGCCAACAGCGCTGCTTTTTTCGCGTTCTTAGAGTCTTTTGCCGCTAGGTAACGGTAAGAGTTCAACATGTTGTTGGTGATACTGAACTGCTTGAAGAAAATGAAGAATGCCCAGATACCGAAGATGCTTACATAGTTCAGGTTGTTACCAGAAACAAACGATGCGCCTTCTGCTACAGGGAAATCGTTGATGATTTCAGTAACGCCGCCACCTTGCACGATAGCCACAGCAGCACATGTTACGGTTACTGCCATGATGATAACCATCTGCATGAAGTCAGACGCGATAACCGCCCATGAACCGCCCGTTACCGACATCACTAGTACAACAAGGCCGGTTAGAACGATGGTGGTTGTCATATCGAAGCCAAAGATGCCCGATGCGATAATCGCCAAACCGTTCAGCCAGATACCCGCAGAAACAATACTGTTCGGCATGCCAGACCAAGTAAACACTTGCTCGTTGAAGCTACCAAAACGCATACGAATCGCATCAATTGGCGTTACCACGCGTAGTTGACGGAATTTCGGAGCGAAGTACAGGTAGTTCATCAGGTAACCAAATGCGTTCGCTAGGAAGATAACCGCGACAGCCATACCATCGGCATACGCTTTACCCGCTGCGCCAGTGAAGGTCCAAGCACTGAACTGAGTCATAAACGCAGTTGCGCCAACCATCCACCAAAGCATGTTACCGCCCCCGCGGAAATAGTCACTGGTTGTACTGGTGAACGTTCTAAACATCCAACCTATTGCGATAAGGAAAAGGAAATAAATTCCTACGATCAGAGTATTGAGTTCCATGTATAAGTCTTCTTTATGATGAATATCTGAAGAGCATATTATCTATTGAATTCTTAATTTGTAGTATTATAAGTCAAGGTTGTGATGGGGCGTATAAACCTGAATATTTGATTTCGAGGCATGAATTACACGTTAGTAAACAAAGAACAAGCCGACGAAAAGTAAACATTTAAAATCAACAACTTAAATACATCTCAATCAGTAAACTGGACAACAATAACAAGATTTTATCGTCTCGATAAGTGGTTTTTAATTTACTTAGCACTCATTAAATGCATCGCATTAATACATCAACTCTCACACGTTTAATTCAATAAATAGGCAACGAAAAATAATAAGCAACTCGTAAAGCGAACCCTTAATATTATTAATTGGGGTTATTTAGTGAAACGGGATAAATAGAGAACGTGCCTAAAGATAGGTTTCGAAATAAGGTGTAGAAATAAACGGCAGAGGTGAACACAAAGCAAATTGATCACCACACCACAGAGTCCACTGTGGTGTGGTGATCTAGTCATACAAATTTCGGTCGTATAAGCTCTGGTCAGAAAAGGTAATTTGAAGGGATATTAGATTGAACCACGATATTCGGTCGGCGTTCTACCGGTGCGATTCTTAAACACGCGACAGAAGTAATTCACATCCTTAAAGCCACAACGTACTGCCACTTCATTGAGTTTGAAGTTGTATTTCTTAAGCATAAACTTAGCGCGATCGACCCGCACGCGGGTAATGTACTCTGCTAGCGTCATGTGGCCTTGCTGACGGAACATTCGCGACAAGTGATTGGATGAAATGCTAAAGCGTGAGGCAATGCTGTCTCGGGTGATTTGGCGGTGGAAGTTCTCTTGAATGTAGATACAAATCCCCTGATACACATCCTGTACTCGGCTATGAGATTTTTCTACGGGCGCTTCCAGCATGATTTTACTGTATTGCAGTAGAGCTTGCAGCAATAACTCATCCATCGGCTGCTTGTTACTCTCTCTCGCTAACGAGCTGAGCGCCTCCAAGATGTTATCAATCGCAAACCCAGAGCGAGTCTGAATACTGTGCTTTTGAATATCGTAAAAGCTCTCTTCCCCTTTGCGCTTACTCACCAAACTTAAACCCAGCTGACGACGACCAAACAACATACTCAACACTGAGCAGTCAGTATCCCAGTTAGGTTTATTCCAGCAGTTAGGTGGGATGAAAATCGCGTCTCCGGCTTTGGCAATAACGTTAGTGATCTTGCGATCATGACTCTCCATTTCATTAATATACTCTCCGTCTAGCACCAGCTCTAAGCGCGGAAAGTTCACCTGATAACTGCACGCTGAAGGTGTATGAAAATCTCCAGCAAACCAGATGTTATGAAACGGTTCTCGCTCATTTAACACCGACGAGATTAAGTCATGAAATATCATTATTCGAACTCTTATAAGCAGCAATAAGGCTACCGGAATAGATATACCTGTAACTGAAACATAGCGCTATTGAGCAAAATCACAATTTGAGATCTAGGTTACAAAAATCCAGTCTTAGAAATAAATCTCCAGTGGAGAAATCGATGAGGCACGTAATTTCCCAGATAACAAAACACGCTGTAGCCCTTATAAATAAAAGCTTTAAAGCACGACAAATCTTGTCAACACAGGGCTAAAAACGCCCGTTAGACCGATCAAAATCACACTCCACTTATAACGCAACAATCATCCAGTAAATGCATTTTTTCTTCACTACAGAAGGCAAGCCGTAGATTCCAGAATACCCCTAACAAAATAAAAACAGAGTAGGGGTTCATTATGATCACGACATTGATCAATCAAGATTTGATTAAGCTTTCGCTTAGCGCTAATTCAAAAGAAGACGTATTTAAAGAGCTGATAGACGTGCTTTACGCACAAGGTAGAATCTCAGACAAAGCACAGTTTCTTGCCGACATTAAGGCTCGTGAAGAACAAGGTAATACCGGATTTGAAGAAGGTATTGCTCTGCCACACGCGAAAAGCACTGCGGTGATTAAACCCGCGGTTGTTATCGGTGTCCATCAACAGGGTATCGAGTACGGCGCCGATGACGGCCAGCCATCAAAACTATTCTTCATGATTGCCTCTCCTGATGGCGGCGACAATCACCACATAGAAGTATTGGCAGAGCTTTCTTCAAAACTGATTGAAGAAGGCTTTATCGAAAGCTTCATGAATGCTCAATCTGAACAAGAAGCTTTGGAATTACTGCTTACCAAACCTGAGCCTTCAGAAACGGAAACCAACGTTGAGAAACAAGGCTTCATCATTGGTGTAACTGGCTGCCCAGCTGGCGTCGCACACACGTATTTAGCCGCCGAAGCACTAGAAAAAGGCGCGGCGGCTCTTGGCTACGACATCAAGGTCGAAACTAACGGCTCTATCGGCGTTAAAAACAGCCCAACTCAAGAAGAGATCGAACGCGCAGATGCGATTGTGGTGGCTTGTGATAAACAGGTCGACATGGCTCGTTTTGCTGGCAAACGCGTTGTCTGCACTAACGTAAAAGCACCAATCAAAGACGCACAAGGCTTGATTCAGCAAGCGCTCAATGCACCTAGCTACCAAGCTGAACAAGCACCGACTAACCAATCTGTTGCCGAAAAAGCATCACAAGCGCGTTCTGACCTTTACCGTTACTTGATGAATGGCGTATCTCACATGATCCCATTCGTGGTGACTGGCGGTCTTTTGATTGCCCTAGCACTAGCCATTGGTGGCGAGCCGAGTGAATCTGGCATGGCGATCCCTGCTGGCAGCATGTGGAACCAAATCCTCGAAGTGGGCGTGGTTGCCTTCACATTGATGATCCCAATCTTGGCTGGCTACATTGCTTACGCGATTGCTGACCGCCCTGCCCTAACTCCTGGCCTTATCGGTGGTTGGATTGCTAACAACGGCTCTTTCTATGGCGCTGACGCGGGTACAGGCTTCATTGGTGCAATCATAGCTGGCCTATTAGTCGGCTACTTCGTTAAATGGATTACCTCGTTTAACTACCACAAATTCGTTCAACCACTTGTGCCTATCATGATCGCTCCGATCACTGGCTCTCTATTCATCGCGGGTCTATTCATCTTTGTTATCGGTGCACCTATCGCTGGGCTGATGGATGCTCTTACTGCACTACTAACGAGCATGAGCACAGGCAACGTGGTTCTACTAGGCATCGTACTGGGTGGTATGGCTGGTTTTGATATGGGCGGCCCATTCAACAAGGTGGCATTCCTATTCTCAGTCGGCATGATTGCTAGCGGTCAAACTCAATTCATGGGTGCAATGGCATGTGCAATTCCTGTCGCTCCACTGGGTATGGCTATCGCAACCAGACTTGGCCGTAAGTTCGACCTGTTCGAATCTTCTGAAATTGAAGCAGGTAAAGCTGCAGGTGCAATGGGCTTAGTGGGTATCTCTGAAGGTGCGATTCCTTTCGCGGCTCAAGATCCGATGTCGGTTATCCCAGCCAACGTGCTTGGTTCAATGACGGCCGCGGTAATGGCGTTCTCATTTGGTATCACCAACAGCGTTGCTCACGGTGGTCCGGTTGTTGCTCTACTAGGCGCAATGAACTACCCAATGCTGGCACTTCTGTGCATGGCATCAGGTGCGGGTGTGACTGCGGTTACTTGTATCGCGCTTAAAAATCTACGCAAAGCCAAGCTAACGACAGCAGCGGCTTAAGCCATTTCAACTCCAATGGCTTGAGCCCTTCTACTCTCCTTTTTTTAGCCGCTAATACTTTAGTTGCTAGTTTTTTACTAATGAGTAAGTCGAATAGAGCTCAAGCCATGTTTCCCTTCATGGTGATTTCGATGTCTGATTTTTCTTTAGCGAACGATTCGTTCGTACAACGCTTTTTCTACCCTATGACCAACGTGATTCAAAACTACGCATGGGGTAGCCCTTCTTCGTTTAGCCAACTGTTTGGTATTGATAACCAATCTGGTGAGCCACAAGCTGAGATCTGGATGGGTGCTCACCCTAATGGTTGTTCGATGGTCACTGACAATGGTCAGCAAACCACGTTGTCGAACCTTATTTCGAAGAACCTAAACCTGTTTCTAAGTGAGAAAATAGCAAATCGATTTGGTGAACTACCATATCTATTCAAGGTGTTAGCAGCAGAGAAAGCGCTGTCTGTTCAAGTTCACCCGAACAAGCAACAAGCGGAATCTGGGTATGCTCTAGAAGAGCAGCAAGGCATTCCGATGACAGCAGGCAATCGTAATTACAAGGATGCCAACCACAAGCCAGAACTGGTGTATGCCCTAACTGACTACACCGCGATGAATGGTTTTAGATCAATCAGCGAGATCCTTGAGCACTTCCATTACCTTGATATTCCAGAGCTGCATTCGATGGTCAACGACCTGCAAGGCGATCAAACTCCCAATGGATTAGCGAGCTTCTTCGCGAGCTTATTGTCTCTGGAAGGCGAGCAAAAAGGCATGGCGTTAACCATGCTGCTGATGAAGGCTAAGCTTTCAGATGCCCCTGTGTTCCAATTGATTTCAGAGCTTGAAGCTCAATACCCAGGTGATGTCGGCTTGTTCGCTCCGCTGCTATTGAACGTGATTACCCTAAAACCGGGGCAAGCCATGTATCTGGATGCTGAAACCCCTCACGCTTACATCAAGGGCACAGGCTTAGAAGTGATGGCGAATTCAGACAACGTACTCCGCGCAGGATTGACGCCTAAGTACATGGACGTGAATGAACTGGTTTCTTGTACACGATTTAACGAAAAGCCCGCGGATAGATTATTGCTCAGCCCGATTGAGCAAGGTGATGTGATGGAATACCAAATCCCTGTCGAGGATTTTAAGTTCTCTATCGTGCAAAATTCGCATCAACGCCAGATCACGACCGAAGGTGCCGAGATCCTATTGCCGCTCGACGAGTCTATGGTGCTCACTCATCAATGTGGTGAAACCTGCGTGATAGAGAAAGGCCATTCGGTATTCGTTCCGGCTTATGCTGAGAGTTACAAACTGGATTGCGCTGGACGCGTAGCGCGCGCTTACAGCTAACTCCCTCAGAACTCAGTACACACTGTTCATGCCCTGCTTTTGCGGGGCATTTTTGTTCCTACAAAAAGTTATTTCAACACCGAAAAACGCCATCAAATATGACCCATCTCACACTGGATGAATGATGCAAATCACACTTAATTTTGCTGGATACAAATGTACAGTGAAGGGCTTTTATTTGCTATTTCGCGAATCGGGTTAATCCATTAATTTTAATTCAAGAACTTCAAGAGTGAATGAGTTAATAAATGATCACACAGCTAACTAACGTCAACTTAATTAATAACAACCTTAAAGCGAATAATAAAAAAGAACTGTTTGAAGAATTGGCAAGCATGTTATTTGAGAACAACCGAATCAGCAGTAAAGAAGCCTTCTTGGCAGACATTGAAATTCGTGAATCTCAAAGCATCACCTCAATGGACGGCATCGCTTACCCACACTCAAAAAGCAAGGCTGTAACTGAGCCTGCCATTGCTGTTGGTGTTAAGCGTCAAGGTATCGAGTATGGCGATGAAGACGGCATCAATCCAACCGTATTTTTTATGATTGCCTCACCCGATAACGGTGCTGACCATCATATTTATGTATTACAAGAACTATTTGGAAAATTCAGCGATGAATTTATTCAAGATATCCATAACGCAAAAGACGAACAACAGATCCTTAATATTTTAATTAATTCATAAGGCATAGAAAATTATGAGCACCCTAACAACTCAAGCTACGAATACTAATAATAAAAACAGTAGTAGCGACTTTAAAAAACTCCTTAGTACCATGAAAGGCCACCTGCTTTTCGGAACCTCACACATGCTGCCTTTCATCGTAGCCGGTGGTGTTCTGTTGGCGTTAGCGGTAATGGCATCAGGCAAAGGTGCCGTACCAGCAGACGGCTTGCTGGCAGACATCTCTAATATCGGTATCAAAGGCCTTGTTCTTTTCCCAATCATTCTTGGCGGCTTTATTGGTTACTCAATTGCAGATAAACCAGCACTAGCACCTGCGATGATCTCTTCTGGCATCATGGCTGACATGGGCGGCGGCTTCCTTGGCTGTATCGTGGCAGGCTTTATCGCCGGTGGCGTGGTGTTCCAACTTAAGAAGATCCCGCTTTCTGCAAACATGACGGCGCTAGGTGCTTACTTCATCTACCCGCTTTTAGGTACGTTAATCTCTGCAGGCATCGTACTGTGGGGTATTGGTGAGCCAATCAAACTGTTCATGTCTTCAATGAACGAGTTCCTAGCTTCAATGGCTGGCGCGTCTAAGATGGTTCTGGGCACAATCCTTGGCGGTATGACAGCGTTTGATATGGGCGGCCCTATCAACAAAGTAGCAACGCTATTTGCTCAAACTCAAGTAGACACGCAACCTTGGCTAATGGGCGGCGTAGGCATCGCGATTTGTACACCTCCTCTAGGCATGGCACTGGCGACGTTCCTATTCAAAAACAAGTTCTCTAAACAAGAGCAAGAAGCAGGAAAAGCAGCAGCAATCATGGGTTCTATAGGTATCTCTGAGGGTGCTATCCCATTCGCAGCAAATGACCCAATGCGCGTACTTCCTTCAATCGTTGCCGGTGGTATCGTGGGCTGTGTGTTTGGCTTCATGACAGACGTTCTACTGCACGCACCGTGGGGCGGCCTAATCACTGCGCCAGTATCAAGCAACATTCCAATGTACGTAGTCGGTATTGCGCTTGGCTCGCTAACCACAGCGGTTATCGTAGGCTTCTGGAAACCTGTCGCGGTAGAAACAGAAGAAGACATGGTTGAAGCGCCAGTACAAGCTCAAGCAGCGCCTGTAGCAGGTGAAGGCGAGTACGACATCGTAGCAGTAACTTGTTGCCCTTCTGGTGTTGCACACACCTTCATGGCGGCAAAAGCACTAGAGAAAGCAGGCTTAGCCGCAGGCCTTAAGATTAAGGTAGAAACTCAAGGTCAAAACGGTATTCAGAACCGCATCACTGACCTAGATGTAGCGAACGCAAGACTGGTTATCTTGGCTCACGATATTCAAGTGAAAGACGCTCACCGCTTTGCTAACGCGAACGTGATTGAGTGTTCAACCAAGGAAGCAATGAAGAAAGCCGCGACTATGGTGGCTATTTAAAACCTGAAACAAGTTAAAAGATAAAATTACTACCCCCTAGTAACTAAAATCCCCATTCGTTTTGTCAGCGAATGGGGATTTCTTATAGTTAGGCCAACAGCATCCTTCTCGATACAAGTCATCTGTATCTCTGTCGCCTAGATGAAAAAGTATTAAGTTATGTTGTTGAACATGGTTCTATCTCAGAGGTGAGACTTTCTTTCAACTGTTTATATGGCATCGGGTAGCCCAGATAATAACCTTGGGCTTGTTCGCAATTTAACGTTTTCAAAATTGACAGTTGTTGAGCATTTTCAACCCCTTCAGCCACAACACTAATGCCAAACCCTCGCGCTATATCAATGATACCAGACGTTATGGCTCTAGAACGATAATCATCTTCTAACCCATTGATGTAACTGCGATCGACTTTGATTTCATCTACATCCAATTTGCTAAATATACCAAAAGACGTGTAGCCAACACCAAAATCATCTATCGAAAAGGACACCCCTTGTTTTTTTAACTTCTGAACAGCGATTGCACACTGATCTATATCTTTCAAAATAGCGGTTTCAGTGATTTCCAGACAAAGTAAGCGAGCAAACTCGGGATCCTTTCGTAGATATTCGTCCAGATGGTTCATGTCATCAACGCTATTTAGCTCTACCGCTGAAATATTGACCGAGACACTATTAAGCGCATTCCCTAGCAAGCCATTAGCCCTAAGTTGTGACGCAGTCTTCTCTAGAACTAACGTAGTCAAATCACGACAAAAATAATTCTCTTCTGCTAGCGCGACAAAGATATCCGGTGAAACGACACCATAGCGCTCATGCGTCCAACGAGACAACACCTCCACACCTGCGACGAGTCTACTTTCAATGTTGAATTTAGGCTGAAACACAATATCAATCGCTTTGTCATCAATCGCTTTACGTAATTCTTGCACCATTTCTTGACGTTGACGTTCAAGCTCAGTGAGTTTTGGGTCATGAAATTCAATCGTGTCCTTGCTTTTCTTTGCTTCAGTTAAGGCGTGGGTAGCAGATGCCATGAGTTGCTTGGCATTATTCCCATCCGAGGGGAATAGAGCAGCGCCAATACAACAAGTGGCGTGGATATCATAACGATAAGCACACTGGTTAAATCTACGATGTACGAGAGCAATGTAGGATTCAATATCTTCCTTATCATCGAGTTTGACTAAACATGCGAAACCATCGGAATGTACCCGTGACGAAAGTGGTTGATGCTCAATAGGAAGTTCAATAGATCGTGCAATGTCTTTTAAAAATGAATTTGTATTTTCGAATCCGATCTGGTCAGCGACAGATTTGAAGTTATCAATGTCTAATAAGAAGAGGACATAATGGTCACTGGCTTGAGAATTTTTCAGTCTTTTATTTAAATATCGATAAAAAACTGATGGGCTATGAAGCCCGGTGACACTATCAAGATCGTTGGCGCTCTCTAAATCGCTATTATTTTTCCGAACCATTACCCATAACAAAGCAGACGTTAGAATGATAAAGATCAGACCTTTGACTGTCTGTGCTAAGGCGTGTTCACGCAAGTCATTTGATAATGATTCAACCGCGAGATCAGAAAATAAAACCCATAAAGATGACAGTATTAGGTAGCTGAATACTATGCTGGCCGGATATCTTTTTGTCTTGTTCATCGTTAGCTGCTATCTCTCAGTCTAATGTGTCATGACTTATATGTTATAAATTGCTCATAACGTAGCACCAACATAGATCGCAATCTACCGCTCGCGTTTTTATTTTTGACTTTTATTTACCGATTTTCGTCATCACTTTGCGCGACGAAAACCTTTTAGGGCTAAACATGCCAAAAACAATTTGTGTGGATGTTGGCTCTTAGTCAAACTAAGAGCTGCCGATCGCTTTTGTTGATGCCGGGTATGACTCTTCAATCACAATTGTATTTCGTCCTTTTAGCTTTGCTTGATAAAGCGCGCGATCGCACAGTCTTTCCACTTTTCATTTTCTGATAGCAAGCTAATACCAAAACTAGACTTAATTGTTGGAGTTGGTTGTTGCTCAAGTTTGATCTTCTGAATTGCTGAACGTAATTTCTCTGAAAGGGCTGCACACCAGTTGCCTATGTTCTTGAAACAATCGCTCGCAATGAATGTCTTCGCTTTCGACCTTGCCGTTGGTCGGCTCGATATCGACATTCTGACAAAGGTTAGTTGATGGCCAGTCCACCAGCTGAATATCAAGCCTGATAAAAGAGTATTTTTTATAGAAGGGTGGCAGGCGCGGAAGGTTTCTAAACTTTTGAGCTGTTGGCTAACCGCCGCTTGCGTGACACAAAGCTCTCGGGCAGCCGCGCCAATGGAACCAAGACGAGCAACAGCTTCGAACGCAACAAGAGCACGTAGAGGGGGTAACATGGCTTCACCTGATTGAAATAAAAGTGAAAAATACTTCAATCAGGTTTCAGTTTTTTGCGGTTCCAGTTACAGATTAATGACGAAGGGACGTTGATCAGATATTTATGATCACCGTCCCTTTTCTTCTATTTCATGTTTTAGCGGTATATCGCCGTGTGAATCAAACGCAATTACTCTTTGATGTAGAGATCCTTAGAGTAGATACGCCCTTCCACATTGTTTTTCGCAAAACCACCGACACTTGGTCGCACTAGGCGAGCCTGCATGTAGTAGTAAATTGGTGCGATCGGCATATCTTCTGCCAACAACTGTTCTGCTTGATCATAGAAACCTTGGCGATCTTGTTCACTGGTTGCAGCTAAGGCGCTGTCCATTGCTGCGTCGTACTTGTCGTTATTGTAACGAGCAAAGTTACCCGAAGAACCAGAGCGCAATAGGCTCAAGAAGGTTGATGCTTCGTTATAGTCACCACACCAAGAGGCGCGCATTACATCGAAATCACCTTGGCGACGTGACACCAAGTAAGACTTCCACTCTTGGTTTTCAAGCTCAACTTGTGCACCTAAGTTGCCTTTCAGCATTGATGCAATCGCCACTGCTATGGACTTGTTCGATTCACTGGTGTTGTAAAGCAGTTTGAAGTCCAACGGATTAGACGCATCGTAGCCCGCTTCTTTCAGTAGCTCTTTTGCTTTTTGATCACGCTCCTTCTGAGTCCAAGTACTGTATTCAGGTTGTGTCGCATCAAAACCAGCCGTGTACTCATGAGCAAAGGTATAAGCCGGTAAGTTGCCGACCTGAGTAACACCATTGGTGATAACGTCACGCATCATGGAATAAGAGACGGCTTTACGTACCCGCGCATCATCAAAAGGTGGTCTCGTAGTATTGAATGCGTAGTAATAAGTACACAGCAGAGGCACTGTGGTAAACGCATCTTGGTATTTGGTTTTAAGCTGCTGCGCCATGTGTGTCGGCACGTCCGAAGTAATATCGACCTCGCCCACAGCATAACGGTTAATCGAGGCATTCTGGTTCTCAAACGGAATGTAAGTCACTTCGGTTAAATGCGTATCTGAACTGTCCCAATATTTCGGGTTCTTCTTCAGCTCAATGCGCTCGTTCACCACCCACTCGTCTAGCACAAATGCTCCATTACCAACAAATTGCTTAGGATCGCTCCACGGCTTGTCGCTACTCTCTAGGGCTGCTTTGTGCACTGGCATCATGGATGTGTGGCCCGTCATCGCCACAAAGTAAGGCACTTTACTATCGAGTTCGAACTTCACCGTGTGTTTATCGACTGCAGAGATACCTAACTCTTCAACTGGCTTTTTGCCTTCGGCTACGTCAGCGATATTGTTGATTTGAGTAAGCTTTAGGTACCACACATTTGGCGATGCCGTTTTAGGGTCTACCGCGCGTCTTATCGCATACACGAAATCATCGGCCGTCACCGGATCGCCATTCGACCACTGCGCGTCTTTACGTAGGTGGAATACAAACGTCTGGTTGTCTTCGGTTTCCCAAGACTGTGCAACACCTGGGGTGATATTGCCATCGCGATCTTGAATCACTAAACCTTCAAATAGGTCACGTAGAATGTGCATTTCTGGCAGGCCTTCTGCTTTCGCAGGGTCAAGCGTCGCCGCTTCTGCATCGTTAGCACGAACTAAATGTTGTTCTTTCGCCAGAGAAGTTCCCGCAGGCAATGTGTCAGCAACGGCAGTTACTGAGATAAAAGGGGTCAATAGAGATGAAATGAGTAAAGCCGTTGAATGTTTCTTAAAATCCATATGTTTTTGCTCTCCTAGCCTATCTTTGAAGCAAGTAATAAAATTAACAATGCGACTGTTGACGAGTTTTAACGCTTTAGTTTATTTAAGTAAGTTTGTGTAATCGTTAATACTTGATAGTACTTGATCAATCAGGAGATAAAGGTGAGTTCAATTCCAAGAACAGAAAGAGCTGCATTTTCAATAAAGCCGCTGTCATATGGAAAATCAGTGTTGGGTGCGCCTTTGCTCTATTTCCCCGCGCAAATAGAAAGCGAGTCTCGCGGGCTGATCTTAGCAGGCACACACGGTGATGAAACCGCTTCTATTGCAGGATTATCTTGTGCGCTGAGAAGCTTGCCAGCCGCCAACTTGAGACACGATGTGATCCTATCGATGAACCCAGATGGCAATCAATTAGGCACTCGCGCCAACGCCAACCAAGTCGATCTGAACCGCGCCTTCCCAACTCAAAACTGGACAGAAAACGGCACCGTGTATCGCTGGAGCTCCCACACACCAGTCAGAGATGTAAAAGTGAAAACCGGGCAAGCCGAACAACTTGAACCTGAAGTGCAATCGCTCATAAACCTCATCGAACAGCGCCAACCTAAATTCGTCATCTCTTTTCACGAACCACTCGCCATGGTCGATGACCCCGATCGATCAGAACTCACCACTTGGCTAGGTAAGCAATTCAACCTGCCGCTCGTTGAAGACGTCGATTACGAAACCCCAGGCTCATTCGGCACATGGTGTCAGGAAAGAAACCTGCCATGCATTACCGTAGAACTTCCGCCAGTTTCTGCGGATTTAACTATAGAGAAGTATTTGGATGCGTTTGTCGCAGTGTTGGGGTGTGAGGGAAATTAGTCTGGAGTAGGCTACATATACACATGCGAACAGTAATTCATCCTAATTACTAGTGAATCATATATTCCGTCTACTGAATCAATCCCATTCATAATCTATGCCGAATTCTTCCTTTGCATCATTTCAACTTATCTTTAGAGAAAGGCAATCGACATGATTAGCGCGATGAAAACTTCACTATCAATGAACTTCGGGGCTCGTCGCTATGAATCTAACTCGTTATAAAAAATCATGACAAGTGTCTGGACAAAAACGTTCCAAGAAAATGATCCTAAAACGGCACTATTTCTAAATTAATATTTATCGTTAGAGGTGATGGCGATTGGGGTTTACACGCAAGTTACTACAAGTAGTGTAATAAAGGCTCCTGCAAAGCACTAGAGCCTTAAATACCATTAGAAATTGAATCTAATTAGTAGCCTCAAGCTCTTTCTCTGCAACCGACAGCATCTCAAACTCTTCCTCAGCGGTCGATGCGACCAATTTATTACGGCTATATAGGCCATAATAAGCACCACCAATCACAAAGAGTCCCATAGTCATAAAGAATGCAGATGGGTCAAAAGCATAAACACCCGTCATTGCAATAAGCGACAGCACTAGTGAAGTGCCGGAAGTCAGCATGCCACCCGGTGTTTTGTATGGACGGTGAAGCTCTGGTTGCTTGATACGCAACAATATATGGCTAAGCGACATTAATGCATAAGACACGGTCGCCCCCACTACCGCCATCGCCAAGATCAGGTCGCCTTCTCCGGTCAATGACACAGCAAAACCAAACACACCCGGCACCACTAAAGCACGAGCAGGCACTTTGTTTTGGTTTGTAAGCGACAAGCTTTGAGGCAAGTAACCCGCACGAGACAATGCAAACACCAAGCGGCTATAACCGTAGATAATCGAGAAGAATGAAGCAATAAGTCCTGCAAGTCCTAGTATATTAACAGCCGTTGCAACGGTTGGATTACCGGTCAACTTCAAGGCATCGACTAGAGGAACGGCGCTATTCGCAATCGCTTCAGAACCCACAGCGCCCGCAAGCAGCAGAACGACTAAGGTAGCGGTGACCAGTAAGAATAGCATTGCGCCGATAATGCCTTTGGGTACATCCTTGGCCGGGTTTTTCGCCTCTTCAGCAGCCAATGGAACCCCTTCTACCGCAAGAAAAAGCCACATTGCAAACGGTAGTGCCGCCCATACACCATACCAACCAAAAGGAAGTAGTTCTGTGGCTTGTGCGGTTGCCGGAGCGATATCAAACAGATTATTAACATCAAACTCACTAACCAATACGCCTGCTGTCATAAGAATTGCTAGTACGGCTAACCCACTGATGACCATCATGACTTTCAGAGCTTCTCCTACCCCTGCCATATGAATACCGATAAAGATGGCATAAAAGATCGCGTAAACAAGAGGACCATCGATACCCATTAGTTCATTCACCGCTGAGCCAATAAAAATGACAATCGCGGCAGGTGCAAGGGCATACTCAATTAAGACGGATAAGCCGGTAAAAAATCCCCCCGTTGGTCCCATGGCTTGTCGAGCAAAACTATAGCCACCTCCTGCAGCGGGAATAGCCGCAGACATCTCCGCCAAAGAAAGGACAAGGGTAAAGTACATCACCGCCATAGCAATTGCAGCAATAAGAAAGCCTCCCCAACCAGCTTGACCGATACCAAAGTTCCAGCCTGCAAAGTCACCAGAGATCACGTATGAAACGCCTAACCCTGCTAGCAAAATCCACCCAGCAGTGCCCCTTTTAAGTTGTCTTTGCGCCAAATATTCCTGATGTTCTGACATTGTAAATCCCTCTATTTTTGTCTTTTATCCAATTAAAAAATTGCCTGTGTGCTTGTCTTCTAACTGCTCACCACCTTCTTCCTCGATACTCGAACGGTCTTTAAGGTTGACCCCAGAAAGCTCTAGCCGACGAGCTTCCTTCAATAGGTATACCGCTCGCTTACACGCATCTTCATAAGCCAACCCCTGTGGGCGAATATTAGAAATGCAGTTCCTATCAGAGTCTTTTGCTCCTCTTCTTGCCTGCCAAGTCAGGTACATACCCATGCTATCTGGAGAGGTCAGTCCCGGGCGTTCACCAATCAAAACCACCACCATCTTGGCTTGTAAGCACTCGCAAACATCATCTCCTATTGCCACTCGGCCCTGCCTCACAACAGTAATAGGAGCAACATGCCACGGCACTTCGTCTTCCCCTAATAAAGAAAGCAGATGCTCAATGACTGGATTTGCATGATTTTGAATGGCAATTGAAGACAAGCCATCAGCCACTACTATCGCGAGATCAAACGGGGGAGAATCTGAATGAAGAACGGCTTGCAACTGATTCCAACAGACGTCATCAAGCTCACGACCAAGATCCGGCCTTTGCAAATACATGAATCTGTCTGTCGCTTTGCTGTGCGCCTTAATTGGTGCCTGAGAAGTGTGTTGAATGACCGAGTTTGATTGAGCGATGAGCTCAACCAATGAATCCACATCTAAAGCACAATGAACGGCATCCATCGCCTGTGCATGGTCGAGTTGAAATGAAAGCAACTCTTTAGTTGGAACGCTATTTCCACTTCGACCCAGTGCAATACGTGCCGATGTAAAACCTTTAAGCTCGTGCCAAGGGTTTTGAGTTACCAACTTAGAAGCAGAATGTTTTGCCATAGAGACCACCTTACCCATGTGCGGGGCCTCCATTAAGTTGTGCTAGAGCGCCAGCAAATGATCCGGAGAGTCGTTCATTTAGGCGCACATCTTTTACATCATCAAAAATCTGCATCTGAGTTAGCCACTCCTCAAACTCCGGCGCAGGTTTTAAACCCAACACCTTGCGTGCATAAAGTGCATCATGAAACGAGGTTGTTTGATAATTGAGCATGATGTCATCGGAACCCGGAATCCCCATAATGAACGAGCACTCAGCGACACCGAGCAATGTCAGTAAGTTATCCATATCATTTTGATCGGCATAGGCATGGTTGGTATAGCAGATATCACACCCCATCGGCAGGCCAAGCAATTTGCCACAAAAATGGTCCTCAAGCCCTGCTCGAATAATCTGTTTTCCAT
The DNA here is from genome assembly GCF_041474275.1 of Vibrio sp. 10N.222.52.B7. Taxonomy (NCBI): domain Bacteria; kingdom Pseudomonadati; phylum Pseudomonadota; class Gammaproteobacteria; order Vibrionales; family Vibrionaceae; genus Vibrio; species Vibrio sp. 10N.222.52.B7. The sequence goes on from NZ_JBFRTU010000006.1 coordinate 50,428, forward strand.
CAAAGAGATATTCAGGGCCGATAAAGCCGACCACGGTATTAACCAACAATGGATTAAAATGACGCGCTACGGCATAAGCCCGTGTCTCACAAGTTTGTTGGTCCACACCATGAAAAGCATTGGCAGAGAGAGATGTTCCTTGCCCTGTCTCAAAGTACATGACGTTACTTCCAACGGTGCCTCGGTTCAGCGAAAGCGCCGCTTCGTTTGCTTCTTTAAGGATCGAAAGGTTAATACCAAAGGTGTCGTTCGTACCTTGAGTGCCACCAATAGATTGAAAGACGAGATCCACCGGAGCGCCCATCTCAATCGCTTCAATCGTGTTTGTAACATGGGTTAATACGCAAGATTGGGTCGGGATCTGGTAGTGTTGAATGACCTCTTCCATCAGATTCATCAACTTAATTGCCTGTGGTACATTATCTGTTGCGGGATTAATGCCGATCACAGCATCACCATTGCCATACATCAAACCATCAAAAATACTGGCGGCAATGCCATTGAGAGAATCGGTTGGATGATTGGGCTGTAAACGGGTGGATAAACGACTAGGCAAGCCAATGGTGTTACGAAACGCAGTCACTACCCGACATTTTTTGGCGACTTGGATCAAATCCTGATTACGCATGATCTTACTCACTGCAGCCACCATTTCTGGAGTTAAACCAGGACGCAGCTTTGCAAGCGTGAGACTATCGGCTTCATCACTTAGCAGCCAGTTCCGAAAGTCTCCCACTGTAAGGTGATCAATCGCTTTAAACGCCTCTCTATCATGGCTATCAATGATTAAACGAGTAACTTCATCACTTTCATAAGGGATCACCGCTTCATTTAAAAACGTCTTTAGGGGCAAGTCTGCCAGTGTCATCTGAGCTACAACACGCTCTGCAGCAGAAGTCGCAGATACACCAGCCAAAACATCCCCTGAACGCTCTGGCGTAGCCTTTGCCATCAGATCTGCTAACGACTCAAAGTTAAAAACCAGGTGCCCTTGTTGTCGGCGATAAGCTGCTGTCATAAATTCCCTCTTCATAAACTGGTTCAGTTCTTGCTCAATAACCTTTTGTATATATGAGTAATTAAGCGATTTTTGAACCGAATGAATATCAAGAATCGGCAAACATAAAAAAGCATTAATAAACATAAACTTAAAGACACACTGTACTAATATGGGTCACATGGGTAGGTCATGGAATGATGAGAAAGGATGAAGAATTGATGCGTTATGCACCTAATTTGTGCACATTCAACACATTTGATGCAAATCAGCAGGCAGCCAGCCTCTTTAACTGGCAGCAAGAATATGACCAACTGAGTCAAGGAAGTTTTCTAGGTCAGATCCGTGAACGAAAATTTTCTCACGTGCACCTATTTCGAGAAGACAGCAACCGAAAACTCAAGCAGCAATGTCGTATTAATGAAGGGATTTGGTTAGGGATCAGTGCTAACGATAGACCTTTACACATCAATTACGCACAAGGTAATCCTGATAGTATTTTGATCCGTGAGGCTGGGGCGGATTTTGAGCTACTTACGCCAGAAACCTTTTCTATTTATGGGTTAGTCATAAGTCCTTCACTGGTTGAAATGATTCAGCAACAGCTAGAGATTGAATCATTAAACAGCAAGAGCCACTTTCTTGGTTGCTCTCAACACTACACCCAACAAATAAAAGCTTACTTGAGCTTACTACTCTCCCCGAGTCAATCTCGCTGGTCTTTTCAAACTCATCAATCCATTGTTCAAGATATGTTGGTCGAATTGTTCGCTCAATCGTCTAATCAAAATATGCAAAAAACCAATGCCTCACAGCGTGAGAACACAATGCGTCGAATTAGGCAGTACCTAGATAACTCGCAGTACCGTAAACCCGTCACCGTGTCTGAACTGTGCGATGCGGTTTATGTCAGTCGCCGTACGCTGCAATACACCTTTGAGTCCTGTTGTGACATATCACCAAAACAATTTATACAAAATGTACGTCTCAACCAGGTACGGCGCATTCTGCAAAATCCGAGCGAACAACGGTGCATCAATGAAATCGCCTTTGACTTTGGTTTTTTTCATCTGGGATATTTTTGCCAAAGCTACAAGCAGTTGTTTGGTGAGTCGCCCATGCAAACACGTTCTAATGTCTAAAACCCAAAAAGTGTCGAGGGACAACTTAAAAAAATGTAGTTAGACGATATGAAAGACGAATAGATTAGTTGACTATCCTGCCTCAAGATCACAACGCATGAACTTCACTTCAAGTGCCTGCCGCCATCAAGGTGCAAAGTCCTTCCTGTCATATAGTGACTAGCCAAAACAAACTTAATGCCATCTATCACTTCTTCAAAGCCTGCCTCTGCGGGAATCAGTGCTTTTTTCAGAGCTTTGGTTTTGTACGCCTCGTCATCATGTTCATTGAATTTTATCATGGCAGGAGAGACAGTATTGACTTTCACCTTGGGAGCCAGCATCGCTGAGAACGACAGCGTCAAGTTGTTGAGTGCGGCTTTACTGGCCGCGTAAGCGATGTGTTTTTTACTGCCTTTTTCCGCAACGTAATCACTGATGTGGATGATGTCCGACGTTTTATCGCCAGACATTAGTTGGTCTTTGAGCATTAAATTAACCAGATAAGGCACGGTGGCGTGAATCGTCATCATCTGGTGCATGATTTGTGATGCATTTTCACTGGGGTTTGTCTTGTTCTCAGGCTTCCAGTCGGAAGCGTTATGTATGATGGCACGAAGTGTCTTATATTCTTGACCAACGTAATGAAGAAAGCCCTCTAGGCTGCTTTGTTGATAAAAGTCTACCTGTTGTAAGTCGGCTCCACTGTCGCGCAGTAATTGCAAATGAGGATAGTCACTTCGGTAAGTGCCAACCACATTGTATCCGTCAGATATAAGTTGCTGCGCCAGAGCGAATCCTAAACGCTTCCCCACTCCAGTTATTAGAATCGTTCCACTCATCGTAAAAACTCAGCTCTAGTTTGAGGGTTAGTTTTGAAACTGCCACCAAGCGCGGTTGTGGTGGTTTCAGAGTTAGCGTCCATAACGCCTCTCGATTTAACGCAGTAGTGAGTTGCTTTAATCGTCACAGCCACATTTTCTGTTTCAACCAGAGCCTGTATAGCGACCAGGATTTGCTGTGTAAGGCGTTCTTGAACCTGCGGACGCTGAGCAAAGAATCGAACAATACGGTTTATTTTAGATAGCCCAAGAATCTTGGATTCTGGGATATAAGCCACTTGTGCTAAACCATCGATGGTGATGAAGTGATGTTCGCACGTCGAAGTTAAATCTATATCCGATACCTTAACCATTTCATCAACTGACATTTTGTTGTCGATAACACTAATTTTGGGGAAGTTATTGTAGTCGAGCCCTGAAAATATCTCGTGAACGTACATCTTTGCAATGCGATGAGGTGTTTCAGCGAGACTGTCATCGGTTAAATCCAGCCCGAGCGTACTGACAACTTCCGTCAAAAGCCCTTTGATGCGGTTGTACTTCTGGTCGGGGTTCATTTCGCTCGATGTCATCGGGGTTTCAAGCCCCTTTTCGAGCAAAGCTTCTCTTACTTTTTCAGCTTCTGTGGTTAGCATTGAGTCGCTCCTTATGAGTTAATCTTCAAGTTCTGCTTCATAGCTCAGGGTGAGCGAGACGGAATCGGCGAAACGTAGAGCATGAGGCTTGTCAATTCTCACCTGAGCGTATCGAACCCATGAATGGTCGATACAAATACCGAGTACGTCGCTGGTTAACTTTTCTAAAAGCAGAAACCGTCCAGATTCAACATGTTCAATAATTTTTTTGCAGATATTTTTGTAGTTAAGTGCGTTCTCCACATCATCAGAGAGGCAAAGGTTGTTCGCGGGATAATGGATCTCCGCATTTATGACGATGTCTTGCTGCTTGGTTTTTTCTTCTTCGTTGAAGCCGATGAAGGTTCTTAATCTGAGATTTGTGATGGTGATAATCGCATTGTGATTCATAACAGTTTCCGATCCTTAGAAGGTAGAGTGAGTTACGTGCCTGTTAGAGGAAAAGATCAATAAAGCTCAAGCGTTCTGTTTAAAGCAGTTACAGGGACTAAGTGAAGCTGACCTCGAACGGTATAAGTTCGGTTTTCTGACTCAGCTGATCGAAGTTGTTCCAGAGATGCTGAAAAGAGATATCTAGAGTGGGATGAAGTTCTTGCGCGGCAACATCAACTAACGGTCGAAGCACAAAAGCGTACTCGGTGATTTCACCTCGAGGCAGCTCTACTCCATCAATAATGCCTACTTCGTTACCGTAAAGAAGGATATCGATATCCATCGTGCGCGAGGCATATTCTTTAGTTTCTCGCTTGCGGTCATTTTCTAATTCGATTTGATGCAGAACCTTAGCCAGTTCAGCGATAGAAAGGTCACATTCAAACCCTGCGACTAGGTTTAGGAAGTTGTCCCCTTCAAAACCAACAGGCTCACAATCGTAGAAATTAGAAATGTTCAGAGGTGCAAAGTGACTATTCAACGCTTTGAGAGATTCTGTGATGTGATGTTCGCGGTTAATGTTGCTTCCGATGCTGACATAGACGGTGGCCATAATTTTTTCTCCCTTTTAATCGGCCTCTTACGTTGTAAGTCGCTAGGAAGATCAGCTATGGATCCGTTTGATGTAGGGAGGGTAAAAGAAAATCTCCCGACAACTCATATAGAGTTCGGTTCTGAGTCGGAAAGGAGGACTTTTGAACTAGAAAATGCCACGGGCGAAAATTCAGCTTATGAAGGTTCTGGACATAAATGAGTTTCAAGAATTCTAACATTAGCGATTCATGAATAACTTTTTATAAGGCAAATTTTACAATTAATACGCCTTCGTACAGTGCGCACTTTGTCTGTTTGTGTTCAATGGTGCATATCTCGTCAGCTCACTGCAACCTATTGTATTTAGAGGTTTATCTGTGAAGTATCGCGAAATGAGTAAGAATTACATTTTTCGAGAATTAGAGTGTCAAATGACCAAGGAAGAGGTCGCTGAACTGTGTTTTAAATCTGTGAGAACAGTTACAGGTTGGGACGAGGGAAAACCAATACCACCAGAGTGCAAAAGACTCATGAGAATGGCCAAAGGTCGGGAACTAAGCATTAGTGAAGACTGGGAACAGTTCAAAATGTTATACGACCGAATGGAATTGCCGACTGGTTAAGTGTTGAGGCCACAGCAAATATTGGCATGGATAGCATTATTAGGAATTAAATCAGAGTTAGAAGTTAAGACTTCAACGCACTTACTTGGACTTGCCAGAGCAATAGCTAATATCAAGAAATAGGTTTAAAAAAGTATGGTTTTTCTGGGGCGAGTTCTTAGTTGAGTGAGCATAATTAACGTGATGTGATTTTTATTGGTAGAGTAGCTGCGCCTGGAACATTGAAATTCCTTGTTTAAGTAGCCAGTCCTCCTTTTTGGTCATATCAAGGAGAAAGAAGCCGGACTCATTGGGGTCCGGCATTTTTATAAACATCGAGCGAAACTATGCCTTAAATGTCAGTTTGAATAGACAGCTTAGTTTACACTTGTGAGTGTTGCGTATAGTTCAACTAAATATGAACTGGCGAATATTCCTACCAAAATAGCTAGTAGCCATTTTGTTGATTGGAACACAATCTCACCTTTTTTCACTCGACTCCACTCGTTTTTTAGAGTCTTATGGCTTAATGAATAAAGTGCGTCAGTTACTTCAGCAAAATGAGCGCTATCAGCCATTTTTTTACGACACATAATCAAATTTTCAACGGCTTCAAGAGAATTGATTAGCTCAAGATCTTTCTCAGGGTTAAGCATCAACTTCAATTTGTAAATAAGTCGATGAGCTTCATTGTAAAGTTCATGTGCACTTTCGATGAATTTTACACCATCAATCTTCTTAGTTTCTTGATCTTCTGTTGCAAGCATGAATTTGGCTGCAATATTACTTAAGCAACCCATTAAGTCTCCAAGATCTGAACGAAAATCATTAATCCATGATTGTCTAAATTCTGATATTTTGTGATCCTTTGCGATGATTAGACCAACAAAAGAAACTAGCGCGGCGATAATCGTCACGACAATTTTTACATCTAAATCTTCCATTTATACCTTTATTAAATTTGATTCTCATATGAGATCTGTGAAACCAAAAGATGATGGGTGGCAACTAACGCTGCCAAACCAACGAGCGTATTGTGGCACAAGCTCTCGAATGATATAAGTCTTAAATACTATTTGGTGAGAGTTTTTTAGAGGGTTAAGTTATTGTTAACATTGAGTAACATAGTCTGGTTTCTATTTATGAAATAGCTTTAACTAGAAAATTGAACTCCCTAGTGGTTGGAGTGACTAATCCTCTTTTTGGGCAATATCAAGGAGAAAAAGCCGGACTCATTGAGTTCGGCTTCTTTTTATAACTGCGCTATCTAATAATCATGTTTTTGAACGTAATATACTTTCTTCTTGCTCTGATAATTTGACATATTTGATGTTGAGATCTATAAAATATTCAATGTCATGGGGGCGTGGTAGTCCGCCAAGCTCCTGGCAAATTTCTGGATCGAGAATTTTATCTGATTCATTTACAAGATTTTGGGTGTAGTAATCGAGAAATCTAATAAGCTGATCGCAAAGACAATATACGGTCTCTGTCAAAACTATATAATCAGTAAAATCAACGTAATTAATTTCGTCTTTTAATGCACTAATATTCATGCCTATCCCATTCTTAGACCACTGAAAATGGGGCTTGATAGCTCGGTCATAAAGGTCATTTCTCGCTTTTATAGCACTGAGAAAACCATAAAAATTGAACTGTAGTTCCGAATAGTTCCCAACGTTAAAGTAATCATAATTAGAAGGGCAGGTACCGTCGTTGGAAAAGTCGGTGTTCATTAATTTAGAAATAAATTGAATCTTACAAAAATCAATCTTATTAAAACTGTTATCAACGAATATCTTTGAATTGACAAAAACCCTATTGTGAGTGGTCATACTAGTCGCCAGCTCTACTTCTTGACGAATCCTTTGAGTGAACCTTTTCCACTCTTGTATGACTGTAAGAAACTCAAGATATGCGTAATATTGCTCTTTCTTCAAACTTTTAACTGCGATTTTGTCCATATTATCGAACGCCAAAAGAGCTGTGACACAAGCAACAAATACGCCTCCCCAGATCACCATCCAACCACGAGCAAAAATTGGATCATAACCTCCAGATATAATGTAGCCTGCAATCAGGAAGACTAACCAGATTAGGAAACAAAGAGCTGCATTATTGACAATGAAATTTTTTGACATATGTATTAGGTATTTATCAGTAATTTTAATTTTACAACAGTCTGTAGAAGAGCAAGAATTTGAATGCATAGGCTACACATTGAGCCATTTTACAGACCACTAAGTCGTTTCATTACCTGCACTGACTCTTCGAAGTTATTGTTGTAAAAATAGGCGTTCTTTTTATTATTATTGTTTTTCCACTGTTCAAACTCCGGTTTGTCACCGTCAAAGCCAAAGTACGTAACCTTACCTTTAGTCGAGCCAAGTAACCCCCAAATATGTTCATCGACCTCATGCACACGTACACCAACAACAAAGATTTGGGACGACTTAGTTACTTGTTCTTTCCACAAATCATACTGCCTCTCAACATAATCAGGGCTGATCTTAACTTTTTTACCAACAGCAAACATTGCAATTGCAGGGGCTACGCTATCTTCAAGTTCGCATTTAGCGAGAGTTTCCAATCTATTGAGAGGTTTTACTGGGGCTTGAATATCAGCACGAACTGAACCAGAAAATTGACAGTTTTTGAGCATTCCTGTGGGTAGGTTAGGCCAAAAGTTGCTAGAACCATGAAACTTCAGAAGTCTCACTCCACCCTGAACATTATCTACATCATAGTTAGTAAAGAGCCCTAAATTACCAGCTGACTGTTCAAATAAGAGATCATAGTTCAGACTACTATAAATCACTCGGTTGCAACCTAGTGACTTAATCAGCTCAATATAAACGCTCGACTCTGTTGGTTTGAAATTAGCCAAGTATTCAGCTAACTCACGTTGAAACGACATAATATTTCCATTTGTGTGCTCATAATACTCAGCCATTCCTGTTTCAAAGTTGGACTCGAAACTCTGCTTTATATGTTCGGGTATTGCTGCTGCAACGCCATTTTTTTTCACTAGCTCTGGGAACAAACCATTACCCAAAGGCGGCTCATACGGCTCAACTCCTAAACTACCAAAGCTAGCACCTGCACCTAACAAAACAACAATTGCCATATTTGTTCCTTAACTATGCGTTTGAAAATTAATACGAATTTTATCTTATTATCATTGTTTCATAACTTTTGGTAAATGATTCAATTAAGTAAACCTGACCGTTACCCCCATTTAATGCTTTAGATAACGCTAGTTGTATATAGCAATGACATTTACGAGTGCTTATAGTTGGTCGAATTTACCCCCGTGATACAACACGGGGGTTCACGACGAACAGCATTAGAAGAATGGATAACTTCTAGTAGGGCAAAACCCCATGAACAGGATGTGAATGAGGAAAAGATCTATACAACAATGGGGCAAAGATAAGTTAGAGCTCCTAGTGATCTCTGACATAAAAAACAAGCGAATCCCCCCAAAAAAAGCATCAAAGTAATTCCAATCACCGTGTAAATATCGGTTTTGCCCATATACCAGCCAAGACAACGCGACGTCCAACAACATGATTACCGCCATACTCGACGCACAAAAAAGCGCGAGAGACGGATGTCATTCTCGCGCTTTTTAGGACCGTATAACTTGAAGTTTACGGTTAGATCTTAGCAGTAAACGTACGGCTAATTACATCTTGTTGCTGCTCACGTGTTAGCGAGTTGAATCGTACTGCGTAACCCGAGACTCGGATGGTTAACTGTGGGTATTTTTCTGGATGTTCGACGGCATCCAACAACATGTCACGGTTAAGCACGTTCACGTTAAGATGTTGCCCACCCTCAATACGAATCGATCCTGCACTTTCCTCGTGGTGGAAGTAACCATCCATTAGTGCTGCTAGGTTCACTTTTTGGCTTAGGTCATCTTTACCTAGTGCATTTGGTACGATTGAGAAGGTGTAAGAGATACCATCTTTAGCGAACTCGAATGGCAGTTTGGCAACTGAAGAAAGTGAAGCCACCGCCCCTTTCTCATCACGACCGTGCATTGGGTTTGCGCCCGGGCCAAATGGCATACCAGCGCGGCGACCATCAGGCGTGTTACCGGTTTTTTTACCATATACAACGTTTGAAGTAATCGTAAGGATAGATTGAGTTGGAACCGCTTCACGGTAGGTGTTCCTTTTCTGAATTTTCTTCATAAAACGTTCAACCAAATCACAAGCAATATCATCGACACGTGAATCGTTGTTGCCGAATTTTGGATATTCGCCTTCAATATCAAAGTCGACAGCGATGCCATCTTCGTTACGTACTGGTGTTACCTTCGCGTATTTGATAGCCGCTAACGAGTCAGCAACAACCGACAGCCCTGCAATACCACAAGCCATTGTGCGATGAACATCGCGATCCATCAATGCCATTAACGATGCTTCATAGCTGTAACGGTCATGCGAGTAATGGATCACGTTCAACGCAGTGACGTATTGCGTTGCAAGCCAATCCATCATGTCATCAAAGCGAGGCATTAAGTGGTCAAAATCGAGAACTTCATCTTCGATACGAGCAACTTGAGGACCAACCTGCATGTTAGATTTTTCATCAACACCACCGTTAATGGTGTAAAGCAACGCTTTAGCAAGGTTTGCACGAGCACCAAAGAACTGCATATGTTGGCCAACCACCTGTGGGCTCACACAACACGCAATCGCGTAATCGTCATTATCAAAATCCGCACGCATTAGATCATCGTTCTCATACTGAAGTGATGAGGTTTCGATAGACACTTTAGCCGCGTATTGTTTAAACGCGATAGGCAGTTGTTCAGACCATAGAACCGTCATGTTCGGCTCTGGTGCTGGGCCCATCGTGTGCAATGTGTGCAAGTAGCGGAAAGTCGTTTTGCTAACAAGAGTACGACCATCAACGCCCATACCAGCCATTGCTTCTGTTGCCCAAATTGGGTCGCCAGAGAACAATGAATCATATTCAGGAGTGCGAAGGAAACGAACCATACGAAGCTTCATGATGAAATGGTCAATCAACTCTTGCGCTTGTTTTTCATCAATCAGACCAAGTTTAAGGTCACGTTCGATGTAAACATCTAGGAAGGTTGATGTGCGGCCTAGCGACATCGCAGCACCATTTTGAGACTTAACCGCAGCTAAGTAACCAAAATAGGTAAATTGGATTGCTTCTTGCGCAGTACGAGCAGGAGAAGACATATCAATGCCGTACTTCAAACCCATTTCTCGCATTTCATCAAGGGCACGAATTTGATCAGTAAGCTCTTCACGTAGACGCAATGTCTTATCTAAATCACCACCCGTTTCAAGCATCTTCTGAGTCGATTTGAATTGCTCATTTTTGTCTAATTTTAGGAAGTCGATACCGTACAAAGCAAGACGACGGTAGTCGCCGATAATGCGTCCACGACCATAAGCATCCGGCAGACCAGTAATAATACCAGAACGGCGACATGCTTTAATTTCGTCGGTATAAAGATCGAACGCTACTTGGTTATGCGTTTTGCGGTACTCAGTGAAGATCTTTTCGATTTGTGGCTCTAATTCACGACCGTACACTTCGCACGACGTTTTCACCATTCGAATACCACCATTGGCGATGATGCCGCGTTTCAGTGGTTTATTGGTTTGTAGACCCACGATTTTTTCGAGGTTTTTTACAATGTAACCGGCATCGTGCGAGGTGATAGTGGAAACGATATCCGTATCAAAATCGACAGGGGCATGAGTGCGGCTTTCTTCTTTAATACCTTCTAGCACCGACTCCCATAGCTGTGTCGTCGACTCCGACACGTCCGCAAGAAAAGACTCATCGCCTTCATAAGGGGTGTAGTTTCGCTGAATAAAATCACGTGCATTAACGGATGTTTGCCAGTCGCCAGCTTGAAATCCCGTCCAAGCTTCCATCATATCGGTTGTCGGAATAGTCATAATGACCCCCTAAGTTATTGATAAACAGATAATATCTATGATTATTTATAATCATTGGTTTCTGCTGGCTATACTAAACCGACCAATCTATGAGTAAAGTGAGCTGTTTTCATAAAATACATGCACAAAATGCATTTATTGGAATTACTATATTATATTCAATACCTTAAGTTGAAGGCTAACTACTCTAGATTCCAATTAGTTTGTTCCTTCAGAAGTAGGAAATAGACTCTTAGTGACTCACCGACGTTGAAAACAGGTTAATGACCACCACACCAGACAGAATCAAAGCGATGCCAATGATCGCGTAGATGTCTAGCTTTTGCCCGTAGACCAACCAAGACAACGCCGCGACCAACACTATCCCTGCGCCACACCAAATCGCATACGCCACACCCAAAGACATGGTTTGAACCGTGAGAGACAACAGATAAAAAGCAAAGCCATAACCGACGAGTACTGCGGCGGTCGCAGGAAGGGAAGTAAATTGCTGCGTTTTAGGCAATAAAGAAGTCGCGACAACTTCAAGCACGATGGCAAGTGACAGCATCACTGGAGGCGGAAGAGATAAAAGCATGTATGAGTCCACAACATTAAATACGGCGCTCAGAATATTGTAGTTTTATTTCCAATTCATGTGATTTTCAGTAAGCAATTATTATGACGTACCTTAAAAATTCTTAAGTGTGACTTTCGGTTAACACGAGGAACCTAAATGCTCTATTATTACAAATACGTAATAATCATTTTCTATTTAAGGGGATTATCAAAACATGCACTCACACCTATACTAGCTCCAACAAAACGAGAGAGCGGAAACAATTAAGCTCAACTACGCTTAACGGGTTGAATTTAATTGCACAATTATCCGCTGTACTGACATATAGGAAACATCCAATGACAATCGAAATTAAACCTGGTCAAACGCATATCAAATCAAAAGCAATGGTTGCATGGGCAGCTGGCGAGCCACTAAAAATGGAAGAAGTTGATGTACAACTTCCTAAAGCTGGTGAGGTTCTAGTTCGCATCGTTGCTACTGGTGTTTGTCACACTGACGCATTCACATTATCAGGTGACGATCCAGAAGGTATCTTCCCTTCAATTCTTGGTCACGAAGGTGGCGGTATCGTTGAGATGATCGGCGAAGGCGTTACAAGTGTTGAGATTGGCGACCACGTTATCCCACTTTACACAGCTGAATGTGGCGAATGTAAGTTCTGTAAATCTGGTAAAACTAACCTATGCCAAGCCGTTCGTGAAACGCAAGGTAAAGGCCTAATGCCAGACGGTACAAGCCGCTTCTCTATCAATGGCGAAACAATTTTCCATTACATGGGTTGCTCTACTTTCTCTGAGTACACTGTACTTCCAGAAATCTCTCTAGCGAAAGTAAGCAAAGAAGCACCACTTGAAGAAGTTTGTCTTCTAGGTTGTGGTGTAACAACAGGTATGGGCGCGGTACTTAACACAGCTAAAGTTGAAAAAGGCGACAACGTTGCTGTATTCGGCCTTGGCGGTATCGGTCTTTCTGCAATCATTGGTGCTCGCATGGCTGGTGCTAACCGCATCATCGGTGTTGACATCAACGAGAGCAAATTCGAGCTAGCGAAACAACTTGGCGCGACTGACTGCATCAACCCAATGAACTACGACAAGCCAATCCAAGACGTTATCGTAGAGATGACAGACGGTGGTGTTGAGTACTCTTTCGAGTGTATCGGTAACGTAAACGTGATGCGTCAAGCACTTGAGTGCTGCCACAAAGGTTGGGGCGAATCTGTAATCATTGGTGTTGCAGGCGCAGGTCAAGAGATCTCAACTCGTCCATTCCAACTAGTGACTGGTCGCGTATGGCGTGGTTCTGCTTTCGGTGGTGTTAAAGGCCGCTCTGAGCTTCCAGAAATCGTTAACCGCTACATGGCAGGTGAGTTTGGTCTTCAAGAGTTCATTACTCACACTATGGGTCTGCAAGACGTTAACGAAGCATTCGACCTAATGCACAAAGGTGAATCTATCCGTACTGTTCTACACATGGATAAGTAACACATCTTGGCCTCGATTCTTTCGAGCATCGAGGCCACAGCTACAAATGAATAGCAACAAACTGTCTTCACCACCTCCTGCCCGGTGGGTGGTGAAACTTTATGTAATATAGACAAATTTACTCCCAAACCATCAACCTAACGGAGCACAATAGATGACAATCGAAAACATTAGCCAAGCAAAGGTTGCTGGTGGTTGGCACAAACAATACACCCACTTTTCTGCAACGCTTGACTGCAACATGCGTTTTGCGATTTTCTTGCCACCTAACGCAAGCAAAGAAAACCCAGTTCCTGTTTTGTATTGGTTGTCAGGCTTAACCTGTACCGATGAAAACTTCATGCAAAAAGCCGGCGCTTTCAAAGCCGCGGCTGAGCAAGGCATCGCGATTGTGGCACCAGACACTAGCCCACGTGGCGAAGGTGTTGCCGACGATGAAAATTACGATCTCGGCCAAGGTGCAGGCTTCTATGTGAATGCCACTCAAGCGCCATGGGACAGCCATTACCACATGTACGATTACGTGGTAACAGAGCTCCCTGCATTAATTGAGTCGTTCTTCCCTGTTACATCCGTAAAATCGATTTCTGGTCACAGCATGGGCGGACATGGTGCCCTAACGATTGGCATTAAAAACGAAGATAGCTACCGTTCTATCTCTGCATTCAGCCCAATCACCAACCCAATGCAATGCCCTTGGGGACAAAAAGCCTTCAACCAATACCTAGGCTTGGATATTGAAGAGTGGAAACACTACGATGCCTCTGAGCTTCTAAAAACCAAAGGCACTAAACTGCCAATGTTGGTCGACCAAGGTGAAGCCGATAACTTCCTGATTGAACAGCTTAAACCTGAGCAATTAGTCGAAGCCGCTAAGGTAACCAATGCCGATTTAGATCTACGTATGCAGCCTGGTTACGACCACAGCTACTACTTCATCTCTAGCTTTATTGATGAACACATTGAGTTCCACGCTGCTTACTTAAACAAGTAGCCAGATGAATTTAGCCCGCACTTTGTAAACGCAAGGTGCGGGCTTTTTTATGCCTACTGATTTTATAACGGTTGCTTTTATAACTGCTTAATACGCTGCTTTAACGCTTCTAAATCTATATCATTGCCAACAATTCGTAATCGAACATACTCTTCAGTCATCGCGTCGCACGTAATAGCAAAATCGACACCCGAACATGTCTTAATACCGATACTCTCAAATAGCTTTGAAAGGTGAGTTCCTCTCTTTTTCAACAACATAATGGGCGTCGATATTGACGTGCCAACCACCTCAATATTGTTCTCAGACAACAAGCCGATCATTTGCTGCGGTTCATTTCTAAGAAGTGTTTTGCATTGGGTAAGGTCGCCGATGCGATTTTTATTGAGGGGTAAGTCGGCGTAAACACACTCACCGCAGCTTCGATTGCAGAAGTCAGGTTTTCACTGCTGGCTAAGTAACCGAGTCGAATCCCAGCGAGCCCTAAACCTTTAGAAAAGGTTCGTAAAACTATTAAGTTGTCCAAGACTAAGGTCTGATCGAGCATAGACTGCTCAGGGGTCAGGTATTCACCATATGCCTCGTCGACAATCAAAATAGCGCCAGAACGCTCACATACTCTCGCTATCTCGACCAGATAAGCTCTGTCGTAGATTCGACCCGTTGGGTTGTTGGGATTATCGATATACACCAAGGCAGGATTTTGACTGCTTATTTTTGATGCCAACACACCGAACAGATCCGACTCGTTTTGATAATCAAACATGTTGATGGACTGGTACTTCCCGCCCACCAAAGTGAACTCTGATACTGCTTCAACAAACTGAGGGCCAATGCCTATCATGGTGCGATTGTTGTGATCGATAAGTTTATTGAAGATAAGTTCTAGCGCCCCAAGAGAGCCCGTGGTGTACGTAATACGACAATCTTCAATCCCAATAAACTGGCGAGTCAGATAAGTCAGCTCCGAAAGCTCCCTGTGGCAATAGTACTTATCAATACCGTAGATAATATCTTTGATCACATGTTCAGGAATTTCTGGTGCGCCAAATGGATTGGAGCCAAGTGAACAATCGATACGAAATGAGTGATCGACATAAGAATGGTATTCGCCACTTAACCGTGGATTTAAATGCATAAGAAAACGCTCAAAAAATATTCATGCGCTATTCTTATCGTACTGAATTTTATCTATATAGGTCATTTCGCGACAGTTCTTCGCCTTGTTTCGAGAGACTGGTTAAAAACCAAGATTGGTTCAAATAACGAATTCTCTTAAGCCATAATCAAGAGTTAAGCACTCGTGTTTACATTTCGAGTTAACCGAACCGCTTTCTTTGCGCTAGATTAAGCTGAGATAAGATAGGGTAATAACAGAGCTTGCATCTTTACTCTCCCTAGTTACCATAGCCCCATTAACATCCCCCATATTTTGAAGGTTGCTATGAAAGCAATTAAGACTCTTTTCTTCCTGATGGTTTTATTGAGCGGTCTGTTTACCGCTTGGCTGTTTATTCCAATTCCAGCGACCATGGACAAGCAAACGCTCGACGTTCCATTAACGGAACCATTCAAGCTTGTTGCGTATCGCAGCAACCCGAATGATGCGAGCAAGCCGCTGACTTACCACTACTATGTGATTTCAGATGTGGTTGGTGTAGACGACATGGACCCATTCCTGATTACCACGGACCAGTTCGTGAAGCTTGGCGAATTCGACGAGAACACATTCAACCTTACGGTTAACGGCAAGATTGATAGCTACACCAACGATTTGTGGATCAAGAAATCTGATGGCAAGCTTCAACACTGGTACGTGAGTATTAACGCGAACTATATTCGTTAAAATCGAACTGCAATAAACCTCATTTTAAAACTGCGCTTTGGCTTCCAAGCGCAGTTTTTGTTTCTAGCAACACCCTCCACTTATCCCGACCCGTTCGACATAAACTGCATTGCCTACTTTTGATTCACTGCTGCCCTTGCTCTCAAGGTGTTATAAGCTCTTTAGATACGATAAGCTCAGACCATGCTCGACGCCCAATAAATCAAAATAATAAAGGATCACCCGTGGAATTTACGCTCGACAAATTTAACGGCATCATCATTGACCCAGCAACAGCCCCTCACGATGTTGACTCATTCAATGCCGAACTCAGCGAGATCACCGAATTTTCAAAGCAGAATAGCAAAGGCATTATTTGGATTAGCTTACCTATTTCACTCTCGCACCTTATTCCGGTGGCGACTGAGCTTGGCTTTGTGTTTCACAACTGCTTAGAAGACGAGATTACGCTGATCCACAAATCCGAGATTGTAGAGTTTGTGCCTTTCATTCCGACCCACACCTTGGGTGCTGGCGCGTTAATCACTAACGAACACAACCAAGTGCTGATGATTAAAGAACACGGCATGACGGGCTACAAATTACCGGGCGGTCATATTGAGTTGGGTGAAGGCATTGAAGAATCCGTGGTTCGTGAAACCTTGGAAGAAACCGGTATCGAAGCCACGTTCGTTTCAGTGGTTGGCATGGCGACGAGACACCCGTATCAATTCGGAAAGTCTAACCTCTACTTTGTTTGTCACCTTATCGCTCAAACTCAAGAGATTGCGATTCAAGACACAGATGAAATTGCAGAAGCTAAATGGATTGATGTTGAAGAGTACATTAACAACCCCGACAGCTACCCGTTCAACCGCCAGTTAGTCGGCTCTTTGATAGGCAAACAAGGATTAGAACTCACTCAGTTAGAAGGCAACTATGGCCCAGTCCACAAGCCCGAGATCTTCTTTTCGCAAAACTAGAGCGATTCAAATATAAAAACGCCAAGCTCATAAGAACTTGGCGTTTTGCTTTTCATTTTACTTGTATTGTTTAAGCCATCTCGTTGCTAGTGACTTCCTAATAGACTGTTCTAGAACCTATCTATTTTAGAAAAATCCTAGTGGGTTAGTATCGTAGCTGATCAACAGGTTCTTAGTATTTTGGTAGTGATCGAGCATCATCTTATGTGTCTCACGGCCGATGCCGGATTTCTTATAACCACCAAACGCGGCATGAGCTGGGTAAGCGTGGTAGCAGTTCACCCAGATACGGCCGGCTTCAATGTTGCGACCCATTCGATACGCGAGGTTTGCATCACGCGTCCACACGCCTGCACCCAAGCCATATTCGGTATCATTGGCTATCTCGAGTGCTTCTGCTTCATCTTTAAACGTCGTCACCGCGATAACAGGACCGAAGATCTCCTCTTGGAATACTCGCATCTTGTTGTGCCCTTCCAACATTGTTGGCTGGATGTAATAACCATTACCGAGATCATCAGATTGCTGCGCAACTTCGCCACCTGTCAGCACTTTCGCACCCTCTTGACGACCGATTTCAAGGTAACTCAGAATCTTATCGAACTGCTCTTTTGAAGCTTGTGCGCCAACCTGAGTATCAGTATCTAGCGGGTTACCTTGTTTAATAGTTTGAGCACGCTCGACCACCTTGGCGATGAACTTGTCGTACACCGATTCATGGATCAGCACACGTGATGGACAGGTACACACTTCACCTTGGTTGAAGAACGCCAGCAACATGCCTTCGACACACTTATCAAGGTATTCGTCTTCATGGTTAAAGATGTCTGGGAAATAGATATTTGGAGACTTACCGCCAAGCTCAACCGTTGATGGAATCAAGCTTTCAGCCGCACATTTCAAGATGTGGTGACCGACTTCTGTCGAACCGGTAAAGGCCAATTTCGCCAAGCGATCGCTGGTTGCTAACGCTTGACCCGCTTCGTTACCAAAACCATTGACGATGTTGACTACGCCTGCAGGTAGAAGATCAGCGATCTTCTCCATCATCACTAAGATCGATGTCGGTGTTTGCTCCGCTGGCTTCATCACAACACAGCAACCCGCAGCCAGTGCTGGCGCCAATTTCCAAGCCGCCATTAAAATCGGGAAGTTCCAAGGAATGATCTGCCCCACCACACCGATGGGTTCTGGGAAGTGGTAGCTCGCGGTGTTTGAATCTAGCTCGGCTGCGCTGCCTTCTTGCGCCCGAATACAGCCTGCAAAGTAACGGAAGTGGTCAACAACTAACGGGATGTCTGCCGCTAGAGTTTCACGCACAGGCTTGCCGTTTTCCCACGTCTCCGCCACCGCGATTTCTTCTAGGTGCGCTTCAATGCGATCGGAAATTTTAAGTAGGATATTGGAACGTTCTGTCACACTGGTCGCAGCCCAACTAGCACGAGCCGCATGCGCCGCATCGAGTGCCAAGCTAATGTCTGCCTCTGTTGAACGTGCCACTTGGCAATACACCTGACCATTCACTGGGGAAGTGTTATCAAAATACTCGCCGCTGACAGGCTTCACCCACTCGCCACCGATAAAGTTATCGTATTGAGCTTTAAAGTTCACCACTGCGTTGTCACTACCCGGCTGTGCGTAAATCATAGTTAGATCCTTCTTCGATTTGATATTCGTTATTGAGCTAGAGCTGTCTTATTTTTGTGGCGGCTCCCCTTGAGAAAAGAACTCATGGCGAGACGCCCATGTTTATGCTTTCTGTTTAAAACACTGATACTTCGTGTTTTCTTCACAACAGTAACAACGCAAATCACACGCCAGAACTTCAAAACTTGTTGTTAATAAATTGTAAAACTATGATTACCAAACGTTTACAACCCAAAGTGAGTTGGCATTGAACGGACGTATGGAAACCACTCCAGTGTTCAACTGTTCCAAATTGGTACACCCTCACTGTTACGACATGGAACAGTCATGCACCTTCAACAAGCAAACACCTCAGATTGGCTTTCGTCCTCTTGGCACCGCAGCACAGAAGCGGGTCTAAAACAGAGACGACTTCCTGAAGACATTCGCCTACCACAATCGATTCTTAAGCAGCGACGTCATCAATCGGCTGACTTGATCCACATCGTCGAACGCAATGCGCTACCTTTGTTTAATCAGATGTTTGCTCGTACCGACAGTCGTTTGATTCTGACCGATATTGAAGGGGTGATTCTGGCGAGTTGGGGACAGGAGCGGTTTAAGGAGAAGCTGACATCAATTGCACTCAGCTCAGGAGCGTGTTGGCAGGAACAACTTAAGGGCACCAACGCGATTGGCACCGCGATTGTTGAAGCTAAACCCGTGACCATCATTGGTGAGCAGCACTTCATCCACCAGCATCGATTTATCAGCTGTTCAGCAAGCCCTGTGTTTGATCACCAAGGGAACATGGTTGGCGTATTGGACATTACCAGTGAGCAGCAACAGCACGACAGTTCGGTGCAGCTACTGGTCCAAAATATGGTTCAGCTTGTTGAAAACCAGCTACTGAGCCACATCCCACAAGGCACCACTCGCATCGACCTCGCATGTGAGAAATCGTTATTACACAGTGGTTGGCAAGGGATTGTAATAGCCAATGAAGCTGGGGAGGTGGTGGCACACAATCAGGTCGCCTCTCAACTATTGGATCAAACCTCGATCGTCGGTGAGAGTATCGATACCCTGTTCAACCGAACCTCATTAGACACGCCTTTTGTATTTGAGAAACAGCACCTCAAACATCCAACTGCAAAACGCACTCGCTCTATTTCAGCATCGTGCGATTTGCACCATGGCGAACAACAAATCGAACACGCTTGGCAGCAAGCCAACAAGGTAATCGATAAAGGGATCAGTTTGTTGATCTTAGGAGAAACAGGAGTTGGCAAAGGCGAATTTGTTAAAGCGCTGCACAAGCAAAGCCAGCGTAAGTCTTCGCCCTTGGTAGCGGTAAATTGTGGCGCGCTGCCTAAAGACCTTATCGAATCTGAACTGTTTGGTTACGCGCCGGGCGCCTTTACGGGAGCAAGCCACAAGGGCTTCCAAGGTAAGATCCGTCAAGCAGATAAAGGGATTCTATTTCTAGATGAGATCGCCGACATGCCTTTAGAAGCTCAGTGCCGACTACTGCATGTTCTGCAAGACAAATCCGTGGTGCCAGTTGGTTCTAATCAAAGCTATCAAGTCGATTGTCAGATCATCGCTGCAACTCACAAAAACCTCGAGCAGTTAGTCGCAACAGGTGAGTTTAGGCAAGACCTGTATTACAGACTCAATGGCTTAGCCTTCACCTTGCCAAGCCTACAACACCGACAAGACAAGCACGCTTTAATCGAGCACATTCATCGTAAATACGCCGAAGACGAACAGACAATCTGCCCGCACTTGATGAGCTTACTGTGCGCCTATTCTTGGCCGGGTAATATCCGCGAATTAGACAACTTACTTAAGGTTGCTGCTCTATTAGCAAGTGATGAACCCCAACTCACACTCGAGCATGTGCCCAGCCACCTTGCTCAACATCTCACGTCATTAGCACACGATAATCAGCATCAGCTAATGACTCCTAATGCCATCAAAGGTACAGCGAGTAACGATTTAAGAAGTACCGTTGAAGAAACCTTGCTGCAAACCTATCAAGCCAACCAAGGCAACATAAGTAAGACTTCGAGAATACTCGGTATCAGCCGCAATACCATTTACCGAAAGCTAAAGAGCTTGGGGATTCTATAGTAGGAAAAGGAATCTAAGCTACTCAGAATCCAACTCCACAAGTTGATTGAGCACTTCTTTATCCAATACCGGGTGATGCTTGGTCGCTAGGATCAGCACAATATCGACCGAAGGCAACGGTGGCATATCATCGAGGATTCTCAAATCTGAAGTCACGCTCAGCTTACCCATCGCGCCAATGGCTAATCCAGCTTTAACGATCGATCGCTGCGCTGAAGCAGTATTGCTACACGCCAATAACTGATAAGGCGTGCCCTGCTTGGTTAAGCCATTCACTGCCGCTGCGTGGTACTTACAATCGGTCTGAAACAAGGCTAGTGGGACTGGTTTAGACTCATCGAATGCATAGTCAGGGCTGCTTATCCAAACACCCACATCATGTGTAAGCCAGTAACCCTCTTCACTATCAGGCGCTCTGGTGACAATCGCCGCATCTAAACGGCCATCATCTAACCACTCTCTGAGGTTAATACTTGGTAGGCTAAATATTTGAATGGAACAGGTAGGTTCTGCTTGCTGTAACAGGCGAATCACTTTTGGAAGAATGGTGTCGTTGTAGTCTTCAGGGCAGCCGAGTCGCAGAGGTTGTTTGTCTTCGTAACGCTTTACTTGCTTGAGGGCGGTGTTGTGGAGGGCGACCAACTGTTCGGCATGAGAACGCAGCGCTAAGCCAGCTTCAGTCAGTATTAAATTACGTCCTTCTTTCTGGAAAAGAGTGACGTTGAGTTCTTCTTCCAACTTACGCATCTGAGCACTGAATGCCGATTGGGTACGATTTATCTGTTTCGCTGCACGAGTGAAACTACTGGTTTCCACAAACGCGAGAAAGCCTCGCAAAGCATCAATATCCATATTGAAATCACCACCCATCGTTTTTATTAATGTATTGCATCAAAATTATCCGTTAGTACGCCGCAATACAATCCCCTAAGCTCAAATGCATGCCCCTAGGCTCAATACATACCCACTAAACGCAAGGAAGCAACGATGCAGCTTTATATTGGAAACCAGAACTACTCAACTTGGTCACTGCGCGCATGGCTAATATTCGACAACTACAACCTGAATGCGGAAGTCATCAAGCTCAAGCTATTCACCTCCGATTTTTACGACACTCTGGCGAAAGTGACGCCAACGGCCAAGGTTCCAACCCTAGTTGACGGTGACGTTGCTGTGTGGGATTCATTGGCCATTCTCGAATACGTTAACGACGCTCACTTGAACGACGTAGCATGGCCCAGTTCAGTGAAAGAACGCGCCCATGCCCGAGCAATTTCCGCCGAGATGCACTCTGGATTTTTTGCCGTCAGAAATGAAATGCCGATGAACTGCCGCGCGCAACGAAAGCTCACACTCAGTGAAGAAGCACTAAAAGACATCGCTCGTATCGATGCCATTTGGTCGACGCAGATTGAACAATACCCTGAAGGATGGTTGTTTGGTGAATGGTCGATTGCCGATGCGATGTTTGCACCTGTGGCTTTACGTGTAGAAACCTATGGCATCCAGCTTTCAAAGAAAGCATCGCAGTATCAACAACGCGTGCTTAACAGCCCATCAATACAAAAATGGTTGGCAGAGGCAAGCTTAGAAACCGATGTAGTTGAAGAGGACGAGGCAGGCAAGCCTGTATAAAATACAAAACACCCTTTCAAGGCTCACTAGTCTGTGAGCCTTTATTTAAACCTTAATAATTTGGTCGATTGTGATCACCGAATCACAATGTGCAGATGCGATTGTTTATATTCAACGAAACTCAAATCATTAAGATAAACATCATGTTACGAGCAACGATCGCATTACTCAGCGTGGCCAGCTTGGCCGTATCTGCCAATGTCACCCTTCCCTCTGGAGAAGACTGGATCAATCATGCCTCTGAAGGGCTCGCACCTTACTGGCTGATGCCTAGCGCTCAAGGAGAACCGGTAGGCAACTTCCCTACTTTCCGCTGTGATGATGGTACCTTGCTCGATGTATCTGATGTGTGTCCTGAATTGAACAAAGGCTGGATCACTCCGCACTTTGGCAAGGAGTTTACACGCATGAAATCACGCCAAACCTATGCCTACGGCGTGCTCTACCACCTTACTGGTGATAAGCAGGCTTTAGCGCTTGCCAAACAAGGTGCCTACTACATCATTGAACAGCTAGAAGATAAGCAAAATGGTGGCTTTATCGGCTACACAAAAGAGGGAAAAGTAGGCCAAGATTGGCAGCAGCGTACCTCTCAAGATCAAGCGTACGCGCTGGTTGGCCTTGCTATGTACTACTACCTGACCCAAGACAAAAAGGTAGAAGAAGCACTCATCGCCCAACAAGCTTTTATCTTTGATAAATATCGACTTAGCGACAACAGTGGTCTTGCTTGGGTACTTGCTGACGGTGAAGATGGCAGTGCAAAACGACGCGAACTGGTCGCGCAACTTGATCAAATAAACGGCTACCTGTTGCTCGTCGCTCCTCTGCTCAAAGAGCCCGTCAAATCCAAATGGCTTGATGACCTGAATTGGCTCACACAAGCCATGATTGACCAATACCATTCTGAAGATGAACAACGCTTCTACGGGGCTATTCACGATAAAGCTGCGATGATGCCGAATGCCAATCACAACGATTTTGGGCACACCATCAAAGCATATTGGATGACCTATCTAACCGGTCATGCATTAGATAATTCCGATTGGTCGGAGTTTGGTTTAGACGGCATGAAACACACTCTGGATCAGGCGCAATATCAGAAAAACTTTGCCAATGTATTTAACTACTTTGGTGAGCGACTTCAGAAAATGTGGCAAGGGCAAGATATCACGGGCTGGCAAAGCAGACCGCACAGTCAGTGGGCGTCATCATGGGAGTGGGCTGAGCTTGATCAAGCGGCCATGACGGTTTCGCTGGTCGATGGTTCAATGAAAGACGTCCTGCAATACACCCTACCAACCTTTCATGATGTATGGGTCGACCACAAATATGGTGGCGTTGGGCTTGATCCTAAGCGAACTAAAGCTTTCCATTGGGGCAATGGCTATCACCAATTTGAACATGCGCTGATTGGCTATTTATATGCTCAGCAAGTTGACGCTAAACTAGCTGTATTGCACTACGCAAGACCGACCAACAGCAATATGCCAATGGAACCGTATTACTATCAAGGGGACGTGGTTAAGTTGGAGAAACTTGGAGATGGAACGCAGAAGGTCAGCTTCAATAACATTCGACCTTAGCGTTGGTTGTTTGTTCTAAATGGACTTGAGATTCAGGGCTACGGGGAATGGACAAGGTCAAAGAGTTAGCACAATAGTGATGTCGCAGACCAAACAAAAGCCGCTGTTGATCAGCGGCTTTCTTGATGGAGATAAGCGGAGGTTAGTTGTCCAACCCTTTAATTGGGTTCATCGAGTGATAAACGGTGTTCACGTCACCAGTCATCGACAATGAACTCAAGTCATCAATGAAGAAACGGCTGGTCATTGTGTGCTTACCGCCATTGATAAAGATTTCGATCACTGACTTATCAACATAAACCTCGATGGTTTGCTTGGTGCTCAACCTCGGTGCTTTTCTCACTGAGCCAAACTCTTCCGCGTAGAGCTGAGACATCTTACTGCGATCAAGCATGAACTCCTTTTCTGTAGCACTGAACACGATGTTATCACCCGCAACGTTAGCAAGTGTAAACTCAAACTCGTCAGTATCCGTTTCGAGCTCAACCATGAAGCTGGTTGTATCCAATTCAAGAGCATTTTCAACCACCACAGCTTCACCCTGTAGCGCTTTCAATTCAGGTAAAGCAGACTGAACAAGATAGCCATCTTGGATTTGAAGTTCGCGTGGTAACGACAACATGCCCGCCCACTGATACTCATTAGATGGTGTATCAATCTCAGGCAGACCAATCCAAGCAATCAGAATACGGCGGCCTGTATCATCTAAATAAGTCTGTGGTGCATAGAAATCGAAGCCATAATCTGGCTGCGCAATATCTTGGTGGTTTTCCAGTTCTACCGAATCGAGATTTAGGCGGTCACCGACGATATAAGCCACCGAGTAGATATTTTTGAAATCGTATGGATTTTCGCTAGACACACCTTGTGGAGAAAACAGCATCACCGACTGATTCTCTATTTCAAAGAAATCTGGGCATTCCCACATATAGCCAAGGTTGTTGTAACGAGTTTGAATTGGACCTTTGTGCTGCCAATTCATCAGGTCTCGGCTGCAATATAGCGCCATAGAGCCAGTATTTTGAGGCGTTTGAGCACCCACAACCATCAGATAATCGCCGCCCTGTTTCCACACTTTTGGGTCGCGGAAATGTTCGGTGTAGTGATCGTTTTCGATAACCACGCCGTGCTTTTCTATTTTGCCGTCAGCAGTCATCTTGGCAAAACATTGAGTTGGCACTCGCAACCAATTTCCGTCGCGCTTGTTACCTGTAAAAAACAACAATGCATTGTCGTTTTCAACCAATGCACCACCAGAGTAAACACCGTGAGAGTCGTAATCTTGGTCTGGGTGCAAGCCAATGCCGTGGTCTTCGAAATGAACGAAGTCTTTGGTAGAAAGGTGGTACCAGTACTTCATACCATGGACGGGGCCAACTGGCGTCCATTGGTAAAATAGGTGGTGTTCACCATTAAAGAAACACAGACCATTCGGATCATTAAGCAGACCAAACTTAGGCGCAATATGGTAGCTTGGATAGCCAGAGTCTTGTTTGCGAAGCTCTACCATCGCATCAATACTCTCTAGAGAAATATCTTCTATACGGCGATATCTTTGCTCTACTGTCCAGTTCGAGTTCAAACTCATACACTCTCCTCTACGGCATTCGTATTTGAAGAGTCTTTTTGAATAAACTGAGTAAGAGCTTCTTGCGTTGGAAGTGCGGTCATTGCGCCTTTTTGCGTGGTCGCCAGTGCACCACACCCATTCGCCCACTGAATTGCAGAATCGACGACTTGTTGATTGTTCCACTCATCATCTTGAGAAAGCTTTGCAAGCAAACCGCCAACAAAAGCATCGCCTGCACCCGTGGTATCCACTGGCGTCACTGAGCGACCTGAAATCAACACACCTTGGTTTTCAAATACTCGCCAAACGCCTTTCGCGCCCTGCGTAACCAGAACAAGCATGTTGTTAAGATCTGCAATGTTAGCCAAACCTTGTTCCATCGAAGTTGAATCGGTTAAGAAGTCCAGTTCTTCTTCTGAGAATTTAACCACATCAGCCAATTCAACCGCTTTCATGACCACAGACTTAATTTCAGATGGGTTTTGCCACACTTCATCACGAAGGTTTGGATCGAAGCTGATGTAACCGCCCGCGGCTTTCATACGTCGGATCGCTTCGAAGGTACTGCTTCGGCTTGGTTCATTAGCCAAAGAGATCGAGCAGACGTGTAGCCACTCGTTTTTCTTAAATTCGGGAATGTCTTCAACAGACATAAACTGGTCGGCACTTGGCTTAACCATAAACGTAAAGCTACGCTCGCCTTGGTCATCAAGATCGACCACCACGGTTGACGTGCGTTGTTCAGGGTCCTTCACCAAACGCTCGGTATTCACACTTTCCTTTTGCAGAGTCACTTCCATAAAAGTGCCAAACGGATCGTTACCCACTCGGCCAAAAAATGCGCTTTTGCCTAAAAGGCGAGAAATCGCTACCGCGACATTAGCAGGCGCACCGCCCGGACATTTCAATAATGTCGCGTCAGTCTCCGGAATGAGGTCGACGACGGCGTCTCCAGTTACCCAAACTTGATTCATCTTTCTTACCTTAAAACTGAAAATCATGACAACCGAAAGCGATGGCAATCGAAAGCAGTAGCAACCAAAAGCAAGGTGACACTTCACGCTGTCATGTAAAAATATAAAAAGGCTAGCTAAGCCAAATCACCTAGCTAGCACCCCAAAGCTTAGGAAATGAAGTGAAAAGGGGGGCTTCACTTCTAGGGAGAAACGTTAAGCTGTTGCTTTAATGTTTTGCTTGCTGCGCTCGCGCAGACCTAAAACAACGGTCAGAGCAAAGGCAGTCACGAACGCGATAATCATACCTACCACGTAGTAGCCAATCTTTTCTGGTGATATTGAGATGATGCCAGGAATACCCGCCGCCCCCAATGCTTGTGCTTTCACATTGAACATAGTGATAAACGCGCTTGAAACCGCAGCTGCACAAACCGCAGCAATGAATGGGTAGCGAAGCTTCAAGTTCACACCGAACATTGCAGGCTCAGTAATACCAAGCAAACCGGTCACACCAGAAGGAATCGCGATACCTTTCATTTTCTTATCTTTACTCATGAAACCAACCGCCAGTGCCGCTGCACCTTGTGACACGTTAGACATCGCCGCGATAGGGAAGATAAACGTACCACCAGTTGTTGCAATATCCGCAAGCAACTGAGTTTCAATAGCAATAAAGCTATGGTGCATACCAGTAATAACAAACGGCGCATAAATCAAACCAAACACCGCACCGCCAATGAAGCCAGCACTGTTGTATAACCAATTTAGGCCGTCACCAAGCAGGAAGCCGATATCACGAGTAAATGGACCAACAATCGTGAATGTTAACAAACCAGTTATGAAAATCGCCAATAGCGGCGTTAGCAAGTTATCCAGAACCGAAGGAATAACTTTACGCAGCCCAAGCTCAACTTTCGCTAGAATAAACGCAGAAACAAGAACGGGTAGTACTGAACCTTGATAGCCTACTTTCTCGATTTCGAAACCTAAAATGTTCCAAACCGGAATGCTGCCCGACACTGATGCGCCACCGAAGCCCCAGCCGTTAAGCAAGTCTGGGTGAACCATCAACATACCTAAAGCCGCGCCAAGGTATGGGTTACCACCAAACTTCTTACTCGCTGAAAATGCTAATAAAATAGGTAAGTACACAAAAGGAGCATTAGCAAATGTATTGATCATGTTTGCTAAGTCGGTCAAACCCGGATTAGCGTCGATTAAAGATTTGCCATCAATGAATAAGCCTTGAGCCGTCAATAGGTTGTAGATACCCATCAACAAACCACCAGCAACAATCGCCGGAATGATTGGTACAAAAATATCAGACAGGCCTTTCACCGCGCGTTGCAGGATATTTTGGTTGTCAGCACCTGCAGACGCCACATCGTTGGTCGACATTTCCGTCATTTCAGTCAGCTTAGCCAACTCAGCATAAACTTGGTTTACGATGCCTGAGCCAAAGATGATCTGATATTGACCTGCCACTTTAAACTGGCCCTTAACCCCTTCTAGGTTATCAATCGCCTGTTCATCAATTTTAT
Source organism: Vibrio sp. 10N.222.52.B7 (assembly GCF_041474275.1). Lineage (NCBI taxonomy): Bacteria > Pseudomonadati > Pseudomonadota > Gammaproteobacteria > Vibrionales > Vibrionaceae > Vibrio > Vibrio sp. 10N.222.52.B7. The sequence continues at coordinate 78,446 of NZ_JBFRTU010000006.1, forward strand.
CTTGGTCTGCAACCGCAAGACGCAGACGAGTCGCGCAGTGTGCGAGTGCGGTGATATTACTTTTACCACCTAATAGAGAAAGCAGCTCTTTTGCTATTTTTGGATAATTCATTACATACCCCATTGGATTATCATTTGAGCTTTTGAATTTTCGGGAACGTTTGCAAAACAAATTTTTGCCTAGAAATAACAAATGATCAAAGATAACTGCTCAATAGTGTGAGAATGATCTTCAAATTATCTCCCTAGGATAAGAAGACAGGGTTAAAATCCCCTAATAACAGGTAAATTTGATGCTCTGTTTGCAAACAATCCCAAAACTAAAATTACAATTGGATAATGAATAATGGCTAGTCTTCATGATGTCGCTCGTCTCGCTGGAGTTTCCAAGTCGACGGTTTCAAGAGTAATCAATGATGAGTATGGCGTAAAAGACGCGACCAAGGTGAAGGTGCGTAAAGCGGTTGAAGAGTGTGGCTATCTCCCAAACCAAGTCGCTAAAGACTTAAAGTCCCAAAAAACCAACCTGGTTGGCGTGATTGTTCCTAGGGTTTCTTCCCATGCCACCTCTCAGGGTGTCGATGGTTTAACCGCCGTATTAGAGCAAGCGGGCAAGCATGTATTATTAGCGAGCACACACCAAACACACCATAAAGAACTTGAATATATTCAGATATTTAACCAGAAGCGTGTTGAAGGAATCATCCTGTACGCGACCCACCTCGACAACCAATTAGTCAAAGCGATTCAAAGCTCTGCCGTACCCGTGGTATTGGTTGGTCAAGACGGGTCAATGTTTAACATCCCAAGCATTGTGCACGACGACACTCGCGTAGGGTTTGAAGCGGGTAATCGCCTCATAGCGAAAGCTTGTAAGCATATGGGATTCATCGGTGTGCAAGGTGATGATATTGCGGTTGATAAGATGAGATCGGAAGGCTTCGTTCAATCGCTTCAATTTAACGACCTCACACTGCAATTTCACGCCCGTGGCGACTTCACCATAGAATCAGGTTACCAACTGGCGAAGCAGTATCTCAAGGAGCACACCAAGCTCGACGGCCTATTCTGCGCCACTGACCGTATCGCAATCGGTGCGATCAGAGCAATTCAAGAAGCGGGCCTCGTTCCAGGAAAGGATGTCTTGGTACTCGGCGTGGGTGATGATGAACTTGCTTCAGTATGCACACCAACGCTGTCTACGTTTAACTATGCGTTTGATAAAGCGGGAGAAAATGGAGCCAAGCTGCTACTCGACCGTATTGAGAAAAAAGGCTTTGAAATGAGCAAGATGGTGTTGACCTTCACCACTATTGACCGAGAGTCTTGCTAGCGATTTATTTCAGAGATCAGGTTATCCCAAGATAAAAAATGCCAACCTTCGAGTTGAAACGATAAGGTTGGCATTTGCTGATGCGACTATCACATCATGAGTAACACTCTCTATCTAAACGATATATCAAGCAATTAGAACCAAGTTTCCATCTGCAGTGCAAACAGAACCTCGCCGCCCTCTCCCATCGTTGCAGCATCTGCTTCAGTGCTGATCGAGTAACCATTTAGGTCTTCACTCCAATCCACATAGCTCACAGCGAAACGCAGTTCTGGTCGGTCAAAGAAACCAGTGCTAGTTGAAAGCTTGAGTGTTGGTGCAACTGTCGCTTTGTAGAAACCGCCGCTCGCTTGCTCTGTCGAGTTGTCTAAATCCATGTATTGCAATGAACCTTCGTAAACCATCTCAAAGTTCTCTGTGAACTCTTGAGCTAATCGAACGTTTAAAGAAGCCCATGTGAACTCGTCATTCTTCTTCAAACGGTCTTGGCTATGCTCTGCCATTAATGCAGGTGCTAAGCGCCAGTTGTCGCCAATGCGAGTGACACCGTAGCTAAACAGGCGAACGGCTTTCGCGTCATCCAGTAGATCACCATTTGAACCGATGCCTTTTAGCTCTGCACCTAGGCCACTACCCACTAACATACCCGTTTTAGAGAAGCCTTCGCTCAGACCAAAGAAGTTGTCTCCATGGTACGCAAACATTGCGTGTACACCGCTTTCAGCTGCGCCATTTAGGCGGCTATCGTTGTCTGCTGAGGTCATACCGCTCAACATCACTTGCCATTGGCCAATACGGTTATTCATGGTTGCAATGTAGTTTTCTACATCTGTTGACGAGCTATCAATCTCACCAAAATCTCGGCCATAAATAGAGAAATTCGCTTTCCAGTTGTCGCTCATCTGAACGTCATAAACGCCCGCACCAGTACCTGATAAGAAGACAATATCCGAATCGAAAAAGTGAATATCAAAGTTGTCGCGATCGAATCGTTTACCCGCCCAAAACGTTGCTTCAGAAAACGCTTCAGATTCAGAGAACATGCTCAGACGGTTCAGTTCTGAATACACTTGTCGCACATTCAACTGGCTTTCGCTGGCAGTCCACTCGTTATTTGTCTCAGTACTGTCGGCCAACATGATGCGAAACAAAGCACTAGAGCCATCGTCTGCAAATCGCTTATGAATCAAGTTCGCTTCAACGTAATGATCATCTTCAACACCAAGACGTCCAATTGGAGCTCCCATGGCACCCGCCGCTGTCATGTAAGGACCAGTACCTGTCGCGCCGTTTAGGTCGTCGTTGATCAATAACCCAGAGCGAGCATAGCCGTGAAACTCAAACGAAGAAGCCTTTTCATTGGCCTCGGTAGAGACCTGCTCTGTTTGTGCAACCCTTTGTTCTAATTCATTAATACGTTGCTCTAATGCTGCAACGTCTTCACTTGCTAATACCGATGTAGTCATTAGCCCCATTGTTACAGCAACCGCTAAAATGTGTCGTTTCATTCTGATGTTCTCACGTTAATTGTTTTGGATTATCTGCAAACGTTCCCAAAATAATTCGTAAGCACATTTCGGCTTATACTTTTGATGTATAAGCTCTATATCGAAGAAGAAATAGAAATCAGTCGTGTTGATTACTTCACTTTTGTATCTGAGTGGATGATAGATCGATAATTTCGGGAACGTTACCGAAAATGCATAATTCTGATAACTTTGTCACAAGTGAAATTGATTAATGGGCGAAAAATAGTGTATCGCGCACATTAGATATCTCAGAAAAATAGAGAGAAAATCCAGTACGAGAATTAGGAAAGGCGCTAAAAAATGCAACAGGTTGGCTATAAAAATTAAAGCCTGAGAAGCGATTTTTCAGGCTTTAGAAAGGCGTTCATTGATAACAATAGGTCGTTTTTTGAAAAGTGTATGACATTAACTAACGTGACAGTTTATAGAAGAATAAAGCGTTTAAAAGACTACTTTCTCTTACCCTGCTCCACCAACTTTTCATTCCATGCCGTATTGCCGTCACGCTTAGAGACATCGTACTCCGCACAGAACTGAGATATGGTCATATTGTTATCGCCAGTGGCAAGCTTGAGAGCCAACTGAACTTGTTGAAGCTTGCTTTGCAGTCGCAAGATTTGACCAGCATTTGGGCTTTTCTCTTTGGCGTATTTTAAAGCCGCATGCTTACGTTCTGCCGCGCCCGCTCGGCGATCTGCTTCTGATAACAGATACTTGAGTTGAGCAACACTCTTGCCTTTCTTGAAGGCAGGATCAAGCAACTCAACGCATTCATCAAACGATGGATCGATAACGTATGGGTCAACTTTATGAGCTTGTTGGCGCATCCATTCGAGTGCGAGTTTTTCATCTGACATAATTACATCTTTACCAAAGAAACAGCCCTATATGGTATCGCTCAATAGCAAACCGCTGCAATAACAAATTGAGTGACTTTACGCCTTTTTACACTGTGCCGATTGACTAATTTAACAATCACAGCTCCAATAGTTGGCTTTAACGCATCACAAACAGCTCTTCGTGGTAGTGCTTTTCAATATCAAATTGATAGGTGTCTAATTCTTTTTTCAGTGATGTAGAGAACAACTCCGGCCCGCAGAAATACATCTCGTACTCGTTGAGGTCGCCACATTGATTGACAATTCTTCCGGCGTTTAGCCGCGGTGAGTGCAAGGTATCTATCACGGTCAACTTCACACCAACCGCGTGTGCTAGGTGCCACAACTCATCGATTAATTGCTTATCAACACCGCGAGTACAATAAAACAGTTGAATACGAGGATGATCTCGTTCTGTTTTGAGCGCTTCAAGTGTTGCAAAAAACGACGCTATCCCGACACCACCAGCAATCCAAATTTGTGGCTTGCTTAGGTCAAAATAAAGTCGACCATAGGGTCCTTCAACCGTAACCGCATCGCCCGCTTTCACTCGTTCATATAGGCCATTAGTAAAATCACCCAGCTCTTTAATCAAAAAGCGCAACTCTGGATCATCACTGCCAGAAACAATGGTAAACGGATGCGGGTCTTCATTACCGAAACGCAAGTACGCAAACTGCCCAGCTTTGTGACCTTGCCAAGATGCCTCCGGTTTTAACACCAGCTCCATCACTTCAGCTTGTGGAAAATAGCGAGTCGAGATAATCGTCGCTGAGTGACGATTACGACGCCCAACCAAGCCCAACAAACTGTAAATCGCTGCGATAGACCCAGCCAAAGCAAATGCCACAGTTAGATAATAAATAGGTTCTCCCCAATACGCTCGTTTAAGCAGGATTACTGAGTGGAAAGCGATAAACAGGTACGCAACCGACATCAGACGGTGCGACAATTTAAACGGTTTGTACTTCACTGCCGCCCATAGTGACGCCACCAGTAAAATGAGCAACAAGTAGAAGCCCCACTCGCCAATACTCTGAGCAATACCGCGTAATTCATTGACCCATAACTCCCATCCAGTCAAAACAGCTTGCGGCCCTGAACCATCGTGTCGAACAGGCTTATCTAACACACCAGACACCACCAATGACTTAGGTATTTGGTACCACAACCAGTGTGTCACACCCAGTGCAACACCACCGATACCGAGCCATTTATGGACTCGATATGCTTTATCCATACCTTTCAGCCAATTCTCAACCATAGGCAAACGCATCGCCAAGATCATTGTGATGGACATTAACACCAGAGACAAAATACCTGAGTACTGAATCATGGCTGAGCGCCATTCAAAGACATCGCTTGAAGCGAATAATTGCGGTTCCATCGCAAACCAAAAGGCTGACATTGTGGCAATCATTGCCCAAATGATATTGCGGACTGTTTTCATTTGTTAACACTCATAAAGACGACATCATTACTTTAGCTCCTGTGATGTAAAGGGACGTCAACGTACGTAAATCTATGCAAAGGATCTCGTTCATTGTGCTGTAGCAGAGATAAAAGAGACAAACTGCCCACGGCCAATAAGCGCTCTTTGATCGATAAAAGCGGATTCTTCGTACATATAAGTCCGTTAGTGAGCATGCTCGAAGATAACAATAAATGAGAAGAAGAGAAGAAGAGAAGATATGAAGGACATGACCCTTTCTAAACAAGATATCCAAACAATGGACCCGCGCCACCGCATTCGTTTGGTTAACTCCCTATCTGGATTTAAAAGCGCCAACCTAATTGGTACTTGTGATAAACAGGGGCTTGAAAACCTTGCGATAGTGAGCTCTGTCATTCACCTAGGGTCTGATCCCGCGCTGCTTGGTTTTATTGTTCGCCCAGATAAAAGCCGACGTCATACGCTAGAAAACATCCTAGAAACTAAGTACTTCACCGTTAACAGCATTGGTGCTGACTTTGTTAAAAAGGCCCATCAAACCTCGGCTCGCTACCCTAAACCAGTCTCAGAATTCAACGCGGTCGGCTTAACGGCCTATTATGACGACACATTCCCCGCTCCCTTCGTCTTGGAGAGCAGTTTAAAGATAGGGTTAGCGTTCAAAGAACAGATAACAATCGAAAGCAATCAAACGCAAATGTTGATCGGTGAAGTTATAACGATTCACGCACCCAAACGCGCCGTGATGCCGGATGGCTACCTTGATTTAGAAGCGTTGGATTTGGTCACGGTATCAGGGCTTGATAGCTACCACGTAACTCAAAGACTGCACCGATTAAGCTATGCAAAACCACAACAGCCACTCTTTCCACTCACTCGTGAAGGTAACCCAACTTCATGGGAAGCTTTCGAACTCAATCTAAACTAATTTTGTTCGGCAATTTGCTATCAAAAGTGCTAACGTCCTTTAATTCCAAGAGATGCATCTCACACAGGCGCATCTCACTGAGCACACTATTCATTCTTACGTCTGTTTCCAAGGACCCTTTTGAAGTTAACTCACTTTAAATACAAAACGCGCGAAGGCCCAGACTACCGACATGGCGATCAGGTGTCATTCATGGACATCAAACAAACCTTCGGTATGGGCAGCATTCGTGTGGGTGCTTGGGTGACGAAAGAAGAAAAAGAGTTGGCCGCAAATCTGATATTCGATTCGCTAGCCGACTTGGCTTACATCTTGGCTTTGCCACCAGAAGCGATTGGCCTTCGCGGCACATTAGGCTTAGCGTTCGGCAGTGGCGGCAGAAAAGGCGTACAAGCACACTATGCCCCGAACCAACGAGAATTAGCCCTCGCGAAGAATGCCGGAGCTGGCGCGCTCGCTCACGAGTTTTGGCATGCATTTGACCACTATATCGCTGAGAAAGCGTTTGAAATCGGCGATACCTCTGGCCCTCGCAAGCAGATCCTGTTCGCCAGCGACTGTTGGTTGCACGATAGAACGGTGCGACCTCATCCATTAAACGAAAGTTTGATGTCTCTGTTTGATTCCACACTGCTTAGCGACAATAACTTGGACAAACACGATTATGTGGCTCGCAGTGTGATTGCCGACAAAGCGATGTCTGCCCGTTACTTCTCACTACCCACAGAGATGATGGCGCGCGCTTTTGAATCCGTGATTGAATCGTGTTCCGATATCAAGAACGCTTATCTAGTGGATGGCACAACCAAGCCTGATATGTACCCCGTGTATCCTGATATGGCGCACCGAGAACAGATATACCAAGCCCTGCAAGGTTACTTCGCACCATTAGGCCGATCTTTGAGTAAATAGCATTTTGAGTCAGTAACTCTCTGCATATTTACAATGAATGACATGTACCATAAGTTGATCATGTGTAAGCTCTGATATAACATGTACAACAAGCGGAACATGTAGAATAGTTAATTCATGAATGATTAACTATTCTGTGTATATAGAAAGATTAAACATATCCAAAAACAACAGGGTAAATAAGTGATGAATATTGTTTCTTTTACTGAGGCCAGAAATAGCCTTAAGTCTGTGCTCGATAGAGTGGTAGACGATTCTGATGTTACGGTAATAACCAGACGAGATTCAGAAGATGCAGTGGTCATGTCTCTTGATCATTTTAATTCAATGCAAGAAACCTTGTACCTAATGAGCTCGCCTAAAAACGCTGAAAGATTAGCTGAATCCATTGCTCAACTCGAAGCCGGAAATACAACCGTTCGAGAATTGAATAATGACGAATGATCGAAAGATTGTATTTACAGATAATGCTTGGGAAGATTACCTATACTGGCAAACCCAAGACAAGAAAACGCTCAAGAAACTAAATAAGTTGATTGAAGCTGCCAAAAGAACGCCCTTTGAAGGGATTGGAAAGCCGGAGCCACTAGTCGGCAACCTGTCTGGATTTTGGTCAAGACGAATCGATGACAAGAATCGATTAGTGTATAAAGCAGATGACGATAACTTTTACATAATTGCTTGTCGTCACCACTATTAAAAGCAGTAAGCAGCACATAGAAAGGGCAGTAATGATCAGTTGGCCATCTTTGGTAAAACTCGACGGTGATGATGAGCTTATTTACGTCGCGTCCGAGAACGATTTTCAAGCAGAATGCTCAGACATGATCTTGGGCGAAGAGGATTACCTCATCGATTCAGTTGGCGACAGCTATTCGCTTCAATCGAGTTCTAACAATCTGTCTCTAGCTAAACGAGCGGACCAGTATTCGGTTGAAAACGTGACCAAACTCATTCGAAACCACGAGTTCCAGAAAGCTGAAGTGTGCCTGATGAAGATCCACTTCTTAACGATAGAAGAAGCGATTCAGTCTTTGGCTTTTGAGCTACGTTAATATTGCTTTAGAGCTCGTATCAAAGCTAATTCCCAAGACAGAACAAACAAAAACAGCGCCTCAATAGGCGCTGTTTTTGTTTGTTATTTAGCTATCTCAAAGAAAGCTAATTCATTAAGCGATAAAAATCTGAGCCAGTGCGTAGCCTAAGCAACATGCGCCGACTACACCGATCAAACCAACCGACATGAATGAGTGGTTGAAGTACCACTTACCAATCTTGGTGGTGCCAGAGACATCGAAGTTAACCGTTGCGATGTCTGATGGGTAGTTCGGGATGAAGAAGTAACCGTAAACCGCTGGCATCAAGCCGATAAGCAGTGCTGGATCTAATCCTAAGCCAAGGCCAACCGGTAGCATCATACGTGCAGTAGCGGCTTGAGAGTTCACCACAACCGATACGATGAATAGCGCTAGCGCAAACGTCCACGGGTAATTGGTCACCATTTCCACGATGCCAGACTTGAACTGAGGCATTGCGTATTGGAAGTAAGTATCCGACATCCAAGCGATACCGAAGATAGCAATCGCTGCCACCATACCCGATTTAAATACCACGCCATTTGGCACGTCACGTGGGTCGGTTTTCGTTGCCAGCAAGATGATACCGCCGAAACAGAGCATCATCATTTGGATGATCACCGACATTTTGATTGGCTTGTCGCCGTCTACGATGGTTCTAATCTCAGGCACCATCGCCACGATAACAATCACCACAATCGACAATAGGAAAATCAATACCGCATTACGAGCCGAAGTTGGCAGCACTTCATCCAAAGACGTCGCAGTGGTGCTTTCGATGCGCTTTTTCCACTCAGGATCTTTTAAACGCGCTTGGTATTCAGGATCGTCGTTCAGTTCTTTACCACGTTTCAAGCTATACAGAGAAAGTAAAAGTGTTCCGAACAGCGTTGCAGGAACCGTCACCATCAAAATAGAAAGCAGAGTAATAGAGTGTTGGATATCAGAAAGTTGCGCGAGGTAATAAACCACTGCTGCCGAGATAGGAGATGCAGTAATCGCTAGTTGAGACGCAACAGATGCAGCCGCCATTGGGCGCTCAGGACGAATACCATTCTTCAGTGCAACATCGCCGATAATAGGCATGATGGAGTAAACTGCATGACCAGTACCCAATAGGAAAGTCATCGAGTAAGTCACGAACGGTGCTATCAAAGTGACGCGTTTCGGGTTCTTTCTCAGTACCCTTTCGGCCACTTGCAGCATGTATTTCAAGCCACCAGCCGCTTCAAGAATAGAAGCACAGGTAACAACAGCGAGGATAATCAGCATTACGGTGACAGGTGGAGACGTTGGTGGCATCTTGAAGACAAACACCTCGATAACCAAACCAATACCAGAAACAACACCTAAGCCAATACCGCCATACCGAGACCCGATATAAAGTACGACTAATAAAAATAGAAACTCAAAATACAACATAAGCAACCCTGCTAAAAATATGGACTAATGATATTTTGTCCCTAAGTTCCGCTATTTACTTATCGCTTGGTCACACTATGATTGCAGGCTCCCGTTAATTGTTTTTTATAAGATTATGGTCACGCTAACATGCCTGTAAGTTTATGAAATGTAATAAGAAGCCAGGCGAAAGACCTAGATTTGTTATGTGGGATAATCACAATTGTTTCTATTAGAACTATATGGCCTATAAAATATCAAGCTCATAACTGAACGATATTATTTCAGCGTAAATCAATCAGCTCCCAACTCACCTATAGGCACATTCCTTAAGCTAATTGGGCTCGTTCTTACTAAACACTGACTCGCCTATCCCGAGACACTATGTCAAAATACTCGCCCTCACGATGACAACACATAAAGAACCACGGATATGAATTTTCAAGCTGCTATTTTTGATATGGATGGACTGTTACTCGACACCGAGCGGCTTTGTATGCAGATTTTTGAAGAAGCATGTCACGCGCAAGGTGTTCCGTTTTTGCAAGATGTTTACTTAGGCATCATTGGCTGTAACGCAAAAACCATCGAACAGATCTTTCGAAATGGCTACGGTGAAAACCTAGACTACCCAGCGCTGAACACCGAATGGCGCACTCGCTACAGTGCGATTGTGAAACACCAAGCAATCCCAGTTAAAGATGGTGTTATCGAACTACTTGAATGGCTTAAAGCAAACGACATTCCAATCGCGGTAGCGACCTCCACTCAGCTTGATATCGCGAAAAAGAAGCTTGAACTGGCTGGCCTAGATTCTTACTTCACCTCGTTAAGCACAGGCTGTGAAGTCACCAATGGTAAGCCTCACCCAGAGATCTACTTGCTAGCGGCAGAGCGCTTAGGTGTTGCACCTGAAAATTGCCTAGCGTTTGAAGATTCAAACAACGGTATTCGCGCATCTATGGCAGCGAACATGATCAGTTTCCAGATCCCAGATTTGGTCGAACCATGCGACGAAGTGAAAGCGCTTGGTCACACCATCAGCCCTTCCCTACACCATGTGTTAGCGCAGCTTCAGCAAGCCGTCGCTTAAGCTCTAATTACCGTTGATAATGCTTTTATCTGTCTCGTCCTAAAATACGTAGACAAGCCTCTCTATTAAACCGACTCACTGAGTCGGTTTTTTTGTTTATATTCCTTTTATAAAAGATAAAACATCGCGCAAGAAACTGTTACAGTCGATATGAAACGATACTAATCGATAAGCAACATTGATAACGTCTACAGATGGAGAAAGGGACGCGTGATTAAAAGATTTGAAAGCCAGCTGCTTGATTTTGCTCAGCAAGAGATGACACAGGATGCCGCGCACGACATCAGCCATATTAAGCGCGTAGTCAAAACTGCTAAGGTTTTGTGTACTCAAGAACAGGCTAAGCTTGAGGTCGTTCTTCCTGCCGCTTACCTCCATGATTGCTTCACCTTCCCTAAGAACCACCCAGACAGAGCCCAAAGCTCACAAATGGCAGCTGACAAGGCGGTCTCTTTCCTCAAATCTATCGAATATCCTGCGTCCCATCTTGATGAAATTCATCACGCGATTGTCACTCACAGCTACAGCGCCAACATCACTCCAGAAACCTTGGAAGCTCAAATCGTCCAAGATGCGGATCGCCTAGATTCTCTCGGTGCGATTGGTATCGCTCGCTGCCTATACGTTGGGCAGAGCTTCGATGCCGAACTCTATAACCACGAAGACCCGTTCGCGAAGCAGCGTGACTTGGATGACAAGAATTACAGTGTCGACCATTTCTACGTGAAACTGTTTAAGCTCGCTGAAACCATGAATACAGAATCCGCCAAATTAGAAGCCAACAAGCGCACCGACTACATGCGCGGTTTTCTAGAACAGTTGGGCGCAGAAGTTTAACGGATTAAAAAAGAGACACGCGATAAGGGAGAGAGAAGGATATGGAAATAAACCGCTTTAAAGCATCCGACGCCGAAGAGATCGTCACTTGGTTTACATCCCTAGAAGACTACGTTTTATGGGGTGGGCGAACATTTGGTTGGCCGTTAAAAGCCGCCTCTATCATCGAACGCTCTCAAGAGCCACATGTCGAGTTATATACCTTCTATGCACCTAAGTCATACTCTGAACCGAACGCCGATTCAAGCGCCGACTCAAACACTAATAACCTGCTTGGCTTTATGGAATTTCAACGCATGTCGGACAGCGAACTTCGCTTTTGCCGAGTCGCGATTCACCCAAACCTTCGAGGCAAAGGATTAGGGCAATTGATGCTTGAAACGGCCTTAGAGGCGGCGAAAAAAACACCAGACATCACCACCATCACCTTAGCAGTATTTAAGCAAAACCACGGCGCAAAACGCTGCTACGACAAAGCCGGCTTTCAGGTCGTCGACAAAGAGCCGAGCGTAAAAGAGTTCAATGGCAAAACCTGGCCCTTGTATCAGATGGAATTAAAGCTCGGCTAGTTTGTTTTAATTGTCAGACTGGTTTTAGTTAACAGACTTGTTTTAATTACCAAATTTGACCCCATATCATTAAACATTAGCTACACACTCAAGATACACAGATGTAATTTGGAACCTCCAATGACCCAAGAAAAATTCGACACTATTTATCAACGAGCTGCTCACCGCAAAGGCGGAGCGGCCGAACTCGAAAAAATTGTTCGTGCGCCCCTTTCCCAAGCCGAGCTATCGCAAATCACCGACGATCGTTGGCTGGCCGCCTTTACTGAAAAAGTATTCCAGTGTGGTATTTCATGGAATGTAGTGAGGAAGAAATGGCCGCAATTTGAAGAAGTGTTCTTTGAATTCAATATCGAAAAAATGCTGATGCTGCCGAATGAGATGTGGGAACAAAAAGCGCAAGATCCACGCATTATTCGTCACCTGACTAAGGTGATGACTATCCCTGCCAATGCCACCATGATTCACAACGCCAAGCGTGAAGCCGATTCATTCTCACAAATGGTTGCCGACTGGCCATCAGAACGTATCACTGAACTTTGGGATTATCTGAAGAAACACGGCAAGCGATTAGGCGGTAATACTGGTGCCTACACTCTGCGCCAAATGGGTAAAGACACGTTCATCTTGTCATCAGATGTTGAAGCACACCTACGCAGCACAGACGTGGTGGATAGCGGTCGTAATACCAAGCGAGCACAACTGGCAGCGGGTAAAGCCTTCAACGAATGGCAGCAACAGTCAGGGCGTAGCCTGAGCGAAATCAGCCAAATTGTTGCCTACAGCTGCGGTGATAATCGAGTTTAATTAAATTTAAAATGGCTTAAAGCTAAAGATTGCACACAGTTCCCTGCAAACAAAATGTTATAAGTCATTAACAAATAAGCGTGCATCGCACTTCCATCCAGTGGCATTGTATAGATAAATGTATACAATATAGAGTAATACTCATGAATTATTCTCGACCAACCCAACTCGACTAAACAAGGGTCCTTATCTCTATGACAGTTCTCAAAAACTCTGTCTCCAAAGGTGTAAAAACGAAAGTAACAGGCCAGACTCAAGACGATGTTGTTTACTGCCATATCTTCGACGCGATACTAGAACAAAGGCTGCCACCAGCCACCAAATTAAGCGAAGAAGCACTAGCAGAAATCTTTAGCGTTAGCCGTACTATTATCCGCCGTGCCTTGCTGCGCCTCTCCTTAGAACAAGTTGTGGTGATCCGTCCTAACCGAGGAGCCGTGATTGCTGCGCCAACGGTTGACGAAGCCAAACAAATCTTTAAAGCACGTGAAGTGATGGAAATTGCTATCACTGAGCTGGCGGTGAAAAACGCAACCAAAGCTCAAATAGAAGAATGCAGAAAATTAGTCGCGAAAGAGAACTGTGCTTTCGACCAAGGTGATTACGGCTCTGGCCTACGTTTGTCTGGTGAGTTCCACATCAAATTGGCTGAAATGGCAGAGAACGCGCCACTGCTGGCTTTCCAACGCAGCTTGGTATCGCAAACTTCACTGCTGATCGCTCAATACGAAACGGGCAACCACTCGAACTGTTCTCTAGACGAACATTCGGGATTACTGGATGCGATAGAGTCAGGCAACGAACAACAAGCCGTAGAGTTGATGCAAGAACACCTAAGCCATATTCGTTCGAAGCTCAACCTAGACAGCAGCACAGCTTCTAGTGATCTGCATGTCGTGTTCTCAGATCTGCTTAAGAGTAAGTCATAGACGATTCAACAAACGATTGATAACCATCTGTTAACAACTTTTTGTTAACAGCTTTTTATTAACAATACAGGAGAGAAGTAAGCCTCTGCGTTTACTTCTCTTTTTTATGCCCTCTCCCCTAAAAATAAAGATGACGATCGGCTCACATCCATCTAAAACACTGCCTATTCTAGCCTCAACAACGATCTTAGCCACTATAGAATCACTTCCAACAGTGCCACAAACCCTGTCATTATCTTGTATACATAGCTATCAATTCATTAATACCAAAAAACTGTTCACCTTCAACTCAACCCCTTATAAAACAGACAACTACGGTTAAGATAAAATTGTACACAATCCACAACCAAGACTATTTGTTGCATTTTTGTAAATAAATAATTGACCACAGGGTCAGGATGGATAATTATTGACCTAGAAGTCAAAAAGAATACACATGGAAATATGTCGATTTACAAGGAGGTCTCTTGATTACTTTTTTGCTCAATCAGGAAATAAGACGTGAAGATAATCTGTCGCCAAATATGACAGTGCTCAACTACCTTCGTACCAAGGTTAATAAAACCGGTACCAAAGAAGGTTGTGGGTCGGGCGACTGTGGTGCATGTACGGTAGTTCTGGGTGAAGTGGTTGATGGGCAGCTGCAATACCGCTCGGTGAACTCTTGCCTGACGTTCGTTTCAGCGCTGCATGGAAAGCAACTGATCACAGTAGAAGATCTACAAAACCGAGATCGCTCTTTGCACCCAGTGCAGAAAGCGGTGGTGGATTTTCACGGTTCACAATGTGGTTACTGCACGCCGGGCTTCATCATGTCGATGTTTGCGCTAGGCAAGAACAAACCCGATGCGAGCAAAGAAGACGTCATGGAATCACTGGCGGGTAACCTATGTCGCTGTACAGGCTACCGACCAATTGTTGATGCTGCGATGTCGCTTTCAACAGACCAACCTTTGATCGACCAATTTGCTGAGCTTGAACGCAACACCATCAAGAAGCTAGAAGGTATTCAAGACACCGAGGCCAACTTACGCCTTGGTCACCTCACCGCTTTTTCCCCGAAAAGCACCGATGAGTTGGCCAAGCTTTTTCAAGCCCACCCGAACGCTAAGCTGGTTGCTGGCGGTACGGATTTAGCGCTGGAAGTGACGCAATTCCATCGTGAGATTGAAACACTGATCAGCGTGAACCTTGTTGAAGACATGAAGGTATGTGAAGAGACCGACACCGATCTAATCATTGGTGCCAACCTGCCTATCAGTGATTCTTACTCACTATTGAAAAAACACTACCCAGATTTTGGTGAACTGCTGCATCGCTTTGCTTCACTGCAAGTGCGTAACCAAGGCACCATCGGCGGTAATGTAGCGAATGCTTCGCCTATCGGTGACACCCCTCCTCTGCTGATTGCCCTTAACGCAAAGATCAAACTTCGTTGCGGTGACGAGTCACGCACCATGCCGATTGAAGATTACTTCATCAGCTACAAAGTGACGGCGCAAAAAGAGAGTGAGTTCATTGAACAGATCATCATTCCTAAGCCAACTAACGACAGCTTCCGAGCTTACAAACTGTCTAAACGTTTAGACGACGACATCTCTGCGGTGTGTGGTGCGTTTGATATTCAAATCGAAGACGGCAAGGTTTCTTACGCTCGTATCGCTTTCGGCGGTATGGCTGCAACACCTAAGCGCGCGGCGCGTTGTGAAAATACGTTATTAGGCAAACCATGGACAGACGCTAATATTAAGTTAGCGATGCAGGAACTGTATAACGACTTTGAGCCGCTATCTGATTTCCGTGCCAGCCAAGAATACCGTTCATTGTCGGCAGCCAATATGTTGCGTCGTTACTTCATTGAACAGCAGAACAAAAACAACCAAATCGAAACAAGGGTAACGTCTTATGTCTAAATCAAATTCCTCTGTTCACAAGAGCAATGCGATGACCCACGAAGAGATGGTTACCATTGCAAAACAAGACCTAAAAACTGGCGTAGGTAAAAGCGTAAAACACGACAGTGCAGCCAAGCAAGTCACGGGCGAAGCGGTATACATTGACGACCGCCTAGAGTTCCCAAATCAGCTGCACGTCTACGCACGCCTGAGCACTCAAGCACACGCGAACATTACCAATATAGATTTATCACCGTGTTACGAATTTGAAGGCGTGGCGATTGCCATTCAAGCCAAAGACGTACCAGGTGAATTGGACATTGGTGCCATCCTACCGGGTGACCCACTGCTTGCAGACGGCAAAGTGGAATACTACGGCCAACCTGTGATTGCCGTGGCTGCCAACGATTTGGAAACGGCACGTAAAGCCGCACACGCTGCAATCATTGAATATGAAGAACTGCCTGCGATTCTTGATGTAAAAGAAGCGCTAGAGAAAGAACACTTCGTCACAGAAAGCCACACGCAACAACGTGGTGATTCAAAAGCGGCGCTGGCAAAAGCAAAACACGTGATCTCTGGTGACCTAGAGATCGGTGGACAAGAACACTTCTACCTAGAAACTCAAATCAGTAGCGTGATACCAACCGAAGACGGCGGCATGATCGTTTACACCTCGACACAAAACCCGACCGAAGTTCAAAAACTGGTTGCGGAAGTGATTGGCGTACCGATGCACAAAGTCGTGATTGATATGCGTCGTATGGGTGGTGGTTTCGGTGGTAAAGAGACTCAAGCAGCCTCTCCAGCCTGTATGGCTGCGGTGATTGCCCACCTTACAGGCCGACCGACCAAAATGCGTCTGCTGCGTAATGAAGACATGCAGCAAACCGGTAAACGCCACCCGTTCTACAATCAATATACAGTCGGTTTTGACGACAACGGTGTGATTCAAGGTGCCGACATTACCGTTGCAGGTAACTGTGGTTACTCACCAGACTTATCAAGTTCTATTGTCGACCGCGCGATGTTCCACTCAGACAACGCTTATTATCTAGGCGATGCAACTGTGGTCGGTCATCGATGCAAAACCAATACCGCATCGAACACCGCTTACCGTGGCTTTGGTGGCCCGCAAGGCATGATGACGATTGAACACATCATGGACGAGATTGCGCGTTACCTGAAAAAAGATCCTTTGGAAGTACGTAAAGCGAACTACTACGGCGAAGAAGGCCGTAATGTGACCCATTACTACCAAACCGTTGAAGACAACTTTTTACCTGAGATAACCGAACAGCTTGAACGCAGCAGTGACTATCACGCACGTCGTAAAGAAATCGCTGAGTTCAACAGGCAGAGCCCTATCTTGAAGAAAGGCCTTGCTATCACACCAGTGAAATTCGGCATCTCGTTTACTGCGACTTTCTTGAACCAAGCAGGTGCGCTCATCCATATCTACACCGATGGCAGTATTCATTTGAATCACGGTGGTACGGAAATGGGGCAAGGCTTGAACATCAAAGTGGCACAAATCGTTGCACAGGAGTTCCAAGTCGATGTCGAACGTATCCAGATCACCGCTACAAACACAGACAAAGTTCCGAACACATCACCAACCGCAGCCTCATCGGGCGCCGACCTCAACGGTAAGGCCGCGCAAAACGCAGCAATAACCATTAAGCAGCGCCTGATCGACTTCGCTTCTTCGCACTTCAAAGTGTGGCCTGAAGAAGTGGTGTTTAAGAACGGCATGGTGCAGATCCGCGACGAAATCATGACCTTCAACTCATTTGTTGAACTGGCTTGGTTTAACCAAATCTCGCTATCGAGCACTGGTTTCTACCGCACTCCGAAGATCTATTACGATCATGAGAAAGCACGCGGTCGCCCGTTCTACTACTACGCGTATGGCGCATCTTGTTCAGAGGTTATCGTCGATACTCTAACCGGTGAAAACAAGATTCTACGTGTTGATATTTTGCATGACGTGGGCGCGTCATTGAACCCAGCGATTGATATCGGCCAAGTCGAAGGTGGCTTTGTGCAAGGTGTCGGTTGGTTAACCACAGAAGAGTTGGTATGGAACCAACAAGGTCGCTTAATGACTAATGGCCCTGCGAGTTACAAAATCCCTGCGATTGCTGATATGCCGATTGATTTCAGAACGCACCTTTTGGAAAACCGCAGCAACCCAGAAGACACAGTCTTCAACTCGAAAGCCGTGGGTGAGCCACCTTTCATGTTGGGTATGTCGGTATGGAGCGCACTGAAAGATGCGATTAGCTATGTCGCTGTCGATGGCGCGATTCCAAAGCTCAACACGCCTGCAACGCCAGAGCGCATTCTGATGGCGATTCAGGAAGTCTCTGAAACGGCTCCGACTTCGGTCGATGCTCAATCAGAAACGGCTTAGGGCTCATATCGATCGTTTAGCTTGGGAAGCATAAAAAGGGATTTAGGAGGACATATGTTTAAGGATAATTGGATTCACGAACTGGCAAAACTGGAAGAGAACTACGAGCCATGTGTGATGGTGACAGTGCTTGAAGACAGAGGTTCCGTTCCGCGTGATGCGGGTACCAAGATGCTTGTCACTCGTGACCGAATCATCGCTACGATTGGTGGTGGTCACCTTGAACATGTGGCCACTAAAATGGCGCGCGAAATGCTGATTGCCAGTGAAAAATCACTCAAAGTAGAACGCTTCAATCTAGGTGCTCGTTTAGGCCAATGTTGTGGCGGAATGGCAACATTAAGCTTTGAACCGATTGGCACTCAACAGAATCACCTTGTGCTATTTGGCGCAGGTCATGTTGCCAAAGCGCTGCTACACATTGTGGCGACTCTGCCCTTCCGTGTGACCTGGATTGATGAGCGTGAAGAAGTATTCCCTGAAACGCTGCCACACGGTGTTAAAAAGCTTGTTTCAGACGATCCGGTTGGCGAAGTGAAACACATGCCACCAAACAGTTATTACCTTGTGATGACCCACAACCACCAGCTCGATTTTGACCTAACCAAAGCCATTATCGACCGTGAAGACAGCCGTTACTTCGGCATGATCGGCTCGCTTACTAAACGCAAGAAGTTCGACTTCCGCTTAGAGCAACGCGGCTACAGCCAAGAGCAAATCGAAACCATGCTTTGCCCTATTGGCATTAGTGCTGTGAATGGCAAACATCCTGCCGAAATTGCGGTATCGGTTGCGGGTGAACTGATCGCACACTATCAAGGCCAAGCACTTGAACAAAAGCGCCCAACCAAACAATATCGAAATCAGGATTTGACCGATCAACACAGTCAACCAAGCGACGTAGGCGAACCACCATTGGAAGAGAAGATCGCCTAATAAAAGTCGCAAAGCTTTAGCGGCCATAACGTCGCTGAAGTCATTAAAAGGAAGTAAACATGACAACGCAACGCAAAGCTTATCGCGCCAGCATTTTACATAGCGTCGCCGACCCAAAAGACGTCGGTATCGATGAGTCTTACGACTATTTTGAAGATGGTGTTTTAGTGGTTGAGAACGGCCATGTCGTCGACTTGGGCCATGCCGATGAGGTATTGGCTCGCCAACCTAAAACACTCAAAGTAAAAGAATACAAAGACAAGCTGATCACCTCTGGCTTTATTGATACGCACATCCACTACCCTCAAACAGGGATGATCGCGTCTTACGGTGAGCAACTTCTTGATTGGTTAGAAAACTACACCTTCCCAGAAGAAAAACGCTTTAAAAACCCAGTTTACGCACACAAAGTGGCGAAGCTATTCCTAGATGAATTAGCAAGCAACGGCACCACCACGGCACTGGTATTTGGCACGGTACACAAAGAGTCGGTCAACGTATTCTTCGAAGAAGCTGAGAAGCGCAACCTACGTATGATCGCAGGTAAGGTATTGATGGATCGCAACGCTCCAGACTACCTTACCGACACTCCAGAATCTGGCTATGCTGACTCCAAGGAACTGATTGAAAAATGGCATAACCGCGGCCGTTTGCTTTACGCGGTGACACCTCGTTTTGCGCCAACCAGTACACCAGAGCAACTTGCTACTGTAGGTAAACTGCTAGAAGAATATCCAGATGTGTACATACACACTCACCTTTCTGAAAATGAGAAAGAGATCGAGTGGGTGAAATCGCTGTTCCCAGAGCGTGACAGTTACCTAGATGTCTATGACCATTACGGACTACTTCATAAGCGTTCGGTATTTGCTCATGGTATTCACCTTTCTGATTGTGAATGTAAACGCCTTGCTGATACTGAATCTGCTATCGCCTTTTGCCCAACTTCGAACTTGTTCTTAGGATCGGGTTTGTTCCGATTACCTGAGATGGAAGAACACGGCATTCGTGTCGGCGTGGGGACTGATGTCGGCGCAGGCACTAGCTTCTCGATTCTGCAAACCATGAGTGAAGCGTACAAGATCATGCAGCTACAGCATAAGAAGTTGCACCCGGCTAAGTCGCTATTCTTGGCAACACTAGGCGGTGCACGTTCACTGCATCTAGAAGACAAGATTGGTAATTTGGAAGTCGGTAAAGAAGCGGATTTCGTGGTATTAGATCTACACGCAACTCAGCTGATGCGCTTTAGAATGGAACAAGCTACCAAGCTCGAAGAGAAGCTATTTGTACTAATGAGTTTGGGTGACGACAGAACCGTCAGCGAGACTTACATCTATGGCGAAAAGGCCTACGATGTGAACTTCAAAGATTACAAGAAGCTCGTTAGTTAGTTCGCTAATAAACACACGCTAGGTAACCTTTGTTGTTAAGAACCCGTCCAGATTCGCCTAGCTTTTAAAGACCAGCCGTTAACGCCGCTGGTCTTTTTTTGTCCCTAATTCAAAGAAATACAAATAATTGCTCGTGGTGTGCTCCACACCCATGACGCGGCTGCCTTATGTTGATAGGTTAGGTTTAATGGCATTAGGTTGTAATTTGTCCGTTTAAAACAAATCATCACTCTCGCTTAGAAAGGAATTCTATGTTCGAACAGGTCGTCAGCATTCTGTTTCCCGTTTTTGCTTTAGCCAGTGCTGGCTTTGCGGTGGGTCGTTGGCTCAAGCCCGATTTCAAACCGATCAATCGCATCAACATGGATGTGTGTATTCCTGCGCTAGTATTTGCATCGCTGACCACCATGCCTCTCGACACCGAACAACTGCCACTCATCACCGCCTCTTTGGTCGCGGTGTTGGTGCCTGCTTTATTGATGATACCAATCTGTAAGATCTTTAAGCTCAACTTCAAAGCTTGGGCTCCGCCACACATGTTCCGCAACAGTGGCAACCTCGCGATTCCCCTATTCACGTATACCTTTGGTGAGAGTGCATTAGCCCCTGCAGTACTGCTGTTTGTGGTATCGGCGTGTGTTCATATTAGTGTCGGTTTAGCACTGCTGAGTGAAGGTAACCCGATCAAACAGATCCTCAAGATGCCGATATTCTTAGCCGCAGCATTAGCGATGACGCTCAACCTGTCTGGAATTGCAGTCTGGAATCCAATCTATGAAGCCACATCGCTACTCGGCCAAGCAGCCGTGCCTATCATGCTGTTGTCGTTGGGTTCGCAAATGGTGAACTTGAAGCTAAGTGGATTAAAAGTTGGCTTGCTGTGTACGGCTCAATCGCTGTTCACTGGTGCCATCGCCTTCGCCATCATCTACTTCTTTATCCCGCTGCCAACGCTGCACCTACAAATGATGGTGCTGTTCACCATGCTGCCACCTGCCGTGATGAACTACCTGTTTGCAGAAAGGTTCAATGTCGAGCCTCCCAAGGTCGCATCTATGGTGTTGTTCGGCAACTTCCTAAGTGTGGTTACCTTGCCTATTTTACTGTCGTTCGCGCTGTCTATGTCGAGTTAATTGTTTACGCACTTATCCAGTTTAAGCTCTGCCGTCACTTTAGTAAGGCGCAGAGCAATAGCGAAACAGACTAAGTAAGGACTCACATACCAGAAGAGGCTTTCTAATGGCTGCTTCACCTGCGCTTCTCTGGTTTTTATGTATTGGTTTTTCTGCTTCTCATACTGACTCAGCATACCATCCACCCACACGGCATCGCTTTCAACCAGCGACACGCTCGGCGCAGGAACCGTAAAATCCGATGCGTTGGGTAACAAGGTGAAATCGACATCTTTGAACGTGATCGCCGTGTTCAAATACCATAAACACGCCTCATGGTGTTGCCCGTGAGAGTCCAAAGATGGCTGACCTGTACAGATGTCGCTTCTTAATTTATCCAAAGAAAACTGCTGAACCGATTCTAAAATCGCCACCGCTCTAGTTTGTTCGGTTTCAACCCAATCACCCGCTACTTTCGCACGAATCTCAGACACTGCACCCAGCATCCCGATACCCGCCAAGAACGGCCATAAATAATCCATAAGCTTCCATTTGCGTCGGCTCAAGTTGAACCCACACCAAATCGGAAGATGAAAAAGGAGCGTTAGCCCAAGCGATAGCAAAACGAAATTCAAGGAGCTAGAGAGCATGAGTTCGCTATCAAAGAAGTTCTTCATAATGAGAGACTTGCCTGTATAACAAAGAGAAATTTGATACTAGGTTCGATACTTGAAAAGAGTGTAAGAGGAAAGTAAAAACAGCACCAACAATTGGCGTTGGCGCTGTTTATTTAAGCAACTAACGGCTTTTCCATCGGGATGCAGTCGAGGCTAATACCTCTAGGCGAGTGATAAGTGGAAAGTTCATCACCAATAAAGCCACACGCACGATAAAACGCAGCGGCATTCAGAGTCGATTCTAACTTCATTAACGGCAAATTGTGTTGAATCGCGAGTTCCTCTAAGAACTGCAACATCTGCTTCGCTGCGCCTTTTCCGGAAAAATCTGGGTCCACAAAAATAGCATCAATCATACCGGTTTCGATGTTGATTTTACCGCTGCCAATCACTCGCTCATCGACTTCTGAAACGTGAAAAGTTTGGGCTACATCGCTTATGAATCCATCAGACATTCCACCCTGCGTCCATATTGACAGCTGTTCTTCTGAGTAATAAGCCGAGCACTTCTCGACAATGGCACGGCTTCGAATATCGAAAATATCCTGAGCATCAGACTCAACCGCTTTTCTAATTGTAATCATAAGCCTACCTAGAGGAATTGGTGGGGAATGGAAAGCCATAGCTGTGGCACTAACCTCACTCAATCTATCACAAGGCGACTGGCTATTTCAGCTCCAATACATACTCAATGAAATCCGCTTTCTTTTCACGGTACTTTTCTTGAGACCAACCTTCACAAGACATTTTGAGGGTGTTGTATTGCTTAACTAATGCCGGATTCGCACGTAGCTTGTCACGAAACCTTAGAAAGCATTCGAACTCAGAACTATTGGCGACCACTTGCAAGGCCACATCATCAGAAGATGTAGATTCCAACATACACAGTTCCGGCGTTCTTAAGGTATCGAGTTTCTCATTGAAGCCGAGTGTTGTGAGCCTCTCTATAACATCCTCAAGTTCGCCAAGATCAACACCTACAAAGATATCCAAATCGCCCTTAGACACTGCAGATGGAATAGAAGATGCGCCTACATGCTCAATTCTCGCGTTAGGGATTAGCTTTTTGATTTCACGTTCGTATCGGACAAACAGCTCGTGGCAAGCTGCTTGGTATTGCTCCGCGGGGTAAAATTTCATATATCCTTACTCCGAATCACAAACTATTGAACACACCAATTGCTAACAGAAGCAACACGATGCTAATAGCTCCGATATAAGAGATTCTGGTTCGCTCTTTTTCAGTTGGAATCAATGGGGGGAAGCGCCCTAATGTGAATACTTTACAGACTATCCAGCCAGCTCCGTAACCAATGAACTCAATCAATATCGACTGAAACAGATACCTAAAGAATGAGCTCAATGCCCTAAAATACGCGACTATCAAGTCTTCCATTTTTTGTCCTAAGTAAAGTCAATTTGGACTAAAAATGCCATGGGTAGAGATTCATATCAAGAACCTTATACAGGACTGCGCACGCAATGAATCAGTTTAAACGTAAGTACTTACTATCGACATGCAATGATTCACAGAGTCTTCTTTCTCACCAACAGGCGCAACATAGTGAATTGCAGCTTCGGCATGTTAGACAGCTAACATCGAAGTGTTAGCTGTCACGCATCTGAATACTAGGCTTCAGTCTCGCCTTTTAAGTCCTTTAGAGACTGCAGGTTTTCATTAATTTTGAAGATAACTATCATCAATTCACACCAAATTCTCGCACCTATAGCGCCGCCTAATATCGTAAACGCACCAAGAATAAACTTCTCAAATGTTACGCCTCCATATCCTCCAAACATGGTTGCTAGTCCTGAAACTACAGCGATTAGCAACAACAACCAATATAGGCCAGTAACTAACTTAGGAGTTAACATTGAGTCGAACGAAAAAACTGATTTCATTACTATATTTCCTTATTTTTTATGAAATTTATACTTGGGTATCTAACTAGTTCTTTGTGAATATTCGCAATCAAAAGCTTTGAATTTCAACAAGCTTTCCTTTCAGAACATACACATACCAAACATACAGCCTAAATTTCATGACCAACAACAATTTATATGCAACTAAATATGTCATGTAACGCAAATATCGAACTCACGTCGGTGGGTTCATAAAACTATTAAGGATGCATACTAATAAAGTTTCTAATATGCCTTTGTCCAAAAACAACAAAAAGCCCCGGTTATAGGAACCGGGGAAACAGGGTGGGATGAGTTTGGTGCGTGCCCGAAACCAAACTCTCCCCAAGCCTCACCTAAGACTCATGCTCTTAGGTAAAGAATTCACATCATTATTGAAGCGTAGCGCCTTGCTCTACCCAAGTGCCGATGAGTGCGCGTTCTGCATCGGTCATTTGAGTCATGTTGCCGAGCGGCATCACCTTGGTTGTTACGGTTTGAGCAACAATCCTTGGGACGTTGGCTTTAATCTCTTCTGGGGTATCAAACATCACACCGGCTGGCGCAGCAGCAAAAGCAGCGTGGCTCGGGGTTGATGAGTGACACACCGAACAGCGCTCTTGAATGACTTTGTTGATGGTTTCAAAGCTTACACCTGCGCTAGCCGTTTGCATTGCGTGGTCTGCAGGAACAGCTTGAGAACTGGCCGTCGTTGAAGCGGTGGCGTTCGAAGCAGCCTCTTCTGTCGCTGATTCAGTCGCGCTTACTTGCACTTCTTGAACCACTGGAGCTTGTACAACTGGAGTCATCTGTTTTTTCGCGTAAGGTGAAGTAACAAACGCAAGCGTGATCATACCCAATGCCGCTACTGGTACTGTCCATGCAAACTTCTGGCTACCATGACGGGTGTTGAAGTAGTGACGCACCAAGATACTGAAGATCGCTAGCCCAGCAAGAATCAGCCAGTTGTATTCCGAGCCATAAGTACTTGGGAAGTGGTTACTGATCATGATGAACAGCACTGGCAGTGTCATGTAGTTGTTGTGACGAGAACGCAGTAAGCCTTTCGCTGGCAGTGCCGGATCCGGTTCGCGCTTCTCTTCTATCGCTTTCACCAAGTTACGCTGCGCAGGCATGATAACGCGGAATACGTTACCCACCATGATGGTACCAATGATCGCACCAACATGGATGTAAGCGCCACGACCACTGAACACTTGAGTTAGGCCGTACGTCGCAGCGACGAGCAGCACAAACAGCACAACGCCAAGCAACACGGGGGTTTTACCTAATGGTGAGTCACACAGTAAGTCGTAGATAAACCAGCCGGCAACGAATGAACCAATACCAATCGCGATTGCGGTTGTTGAATCAAGGCCAGAGCCTGGTGCAATCAGGTAGATTTCAGCGTTGAGGTAGTAAACCACACCCAGTAAACACACACCGGTGAACCACGTGAAATAAGCTTCCCATTTGAACCAGTGCAGGTGCTCTGGCATCTCGGGTGGCGCAAGTTTGTACTTCTCTAGGTGATAAATACCACCACCGTGAATCGCCCATAAGTCGCCTGAAAGGCCCGTTTTTGGGTTTACTCGGTTAAGGTTGTTCTCTAACCAAACAAAGTAAAATGATGCGCCTATCCACGCAACACCAACAATCATGTGAGCCCAGCGTATTGCTAAATTCAACCATTCTGTAATATGCGGATCCATAATAAACTCCTGTATCACAACGCTTTAGCTAAGCGTTGCTCTTCCTTATTGTCGTCCGTTGGCAAGTCGTCCAAATGCAATGCCACTCGGTCGCTGTCGAAATAAACTTCATCACAGTTGTGCCCTTCGCCGCCTCTATCGACGATCAAGAACTGGTCTTGATCAGTAAGCGCGAGAACTGGGTGATGCCACACCCCTTTGTGATAGTTCACTCCTTGACGGCCGTTGCTCAAGAAAGCTCGGCTCTTGGCTAATGTTGGATCATCGCCTTTTGGCGCAACAACAATTAAATAGGGTTGACCAAGTAATGGAATGAATGCCTGAGAGCCAAGTGGATGACGCTCTAACATTTTGATGGTCAGTGGGTAGCTCAACGGTGTGGCTTGGAAGATGCTAATGATCGCTTCTCCGTCTTGGTCTTGCACATCCGTTGTCGCTAGCTTGTGGTAGCGACGTGTTGATCCACTGTTGATCATGAAGAAATCACTATTATCAGACTCGATAACATCGCCAAACTCTGCAAAAGCCTGCTTGGTTAACGGTTCGATGGATAAACGACGTATTCCATTACTCATACTCATTTCCTTACCTATTTCGCCTTCGTACCAAACAGACGCAAACGGCTGATACCGCCATCTGGGAATATGTTTGCACGTACGTGGGTAATCGCACCAAGGTCGTTAACCTCAGAAATGAATTCGTGAATCTCGTGCGCTTGCAGCTTTTGAGCAGGCAGCAGTTCACGCCAGAATAGGCTTTGTGTTTCGACTTGGTCGTCGGTACCGCCTTTCACGTAAGCCGCTTGAATTGAGCAGCTGTCTGGGTAGTTACCTTTGAAATGAGCAGTATCCACTACGATACGTTCGATGTTGCCTGGGTGGCCTAGTGCCACGATAACCCAGTCGTTACCCGGTGTACGACGACGCGCGGTTTCCCAACCGTCACCCATGTTTTCACCGCGGCCAGGGCCTAAAATATTGGCTTTGTTGCCGTAGTGCTCGTCGCTACATGCTAGCGCTCGGCCACCGTGTTCAACCGATGCTAGGTCAACTTGTTGCTGAGAATCTATTGCTTCCCAATCCACACTTGGTCGGCCATAAACACGTAGGCGCGCTACACCGCCGTCTGGATAGATGTTCAAACGTAGGTGCGTAAATACTTGGTCGCTTTCAATCGCTTCAAGATGATGATGATCACCCTGTAATGCCATTGAAGGCAGAATTTCTTGCCACTCTGTTGAGTCAGTTGGCTCACCTTGCGGTGAATAACACGCGTCAATTGATGCCGAAGGTGGGAAGTTACCTGTGAAGAATGAGGTATCAATATCAACGCCAGCAATAGTGCCAGCTAGGCCAAGGCGAACGACACAGTAGTCGTAACCTTCACCACGTTTACGTCTGCTTTCCCAACCGTCCATCCACTTGCCGTTATCGTCGTATAAGTCGTCTTTCCACTCTGGTGCTGCGTGGCTGAGTAGACGGCTTTTATCCGCGAAAAAATCGTCTGTTGCGAAGATAGCTTCTGCGCCGAGTTTTTCGTCTGCAAGGTTTATGTATTGTTCAAATGTTTGGGTCATGTCCGTGTAATCCTATCCAATTAATCAAGTAATAATAAAATGAGAACTTAATGGCTTATTCGCTTATAAAGCGTGCTCTTAGCGCACTAAGACTGGGCTGAGATAGCTGTTAACTCCGTTAACTTACATATCCCAGAGACGAAACATCGCGATCTTGTTGATCTCTTGAATCGCCGTAGCAAACTCAGTTTCACTATCATTTCCTAATCGCATCTCGAACGACTCAAGAATTTGGTAACGATTGGCTCCCTTCACCGCCATGATAAAAGGGAAATTGAAGCGACTTTTGTAGCTGTTGTTGTAAGAAGTGAATTTTTCAAATTCTTCGGCGTTGCACTGGTCGATGCCCGCCCCCGCTTGTTCTTTGGTCGACGACTCGGTGAGTTCGCCGTTTACTGCTGCTCGACCGGCTAAATCCGGGTGAGCGTTGATCAAAGCCAACTGTTTGCCTTGGTCTGCACCTAACAAGGTCGATGCCATTTTCAGATGAAGATTCTCGATATGGTCATCTTCGGCATTCAAACCTTGGTCATACACCACTTCTGCAACCCATGGGCTGTGTTCGTAGACATCAGCGAAGTGAGCGACAAAGGTATCGCGGTCCATGGTTGTTGGTTGGCATGATCGAAATTCAGTCACGTTAAGCCTCCTTGCTTCACTGCTACTTTTGCTGTTGATGATTAGCGTTATTTGGTTGATATGGATGATGTTGGTGCCAGTGGTTGGCGATATCGATTCGACGACACAACCACACGCTGTCGTGCTGTTTTACGTAATCTAAGAAACGTCTTAATGCAGCAATACGACCGGGGCGACCAATCAGACGACAATGCAGCCCAACCGACATCATTTTCGGTGCTGTTTCGCCTTCCATATAAAGGGTGTCAAACGTGTCTTTTAGGTATTGGAAAAACTGCTCACCCGAATTGAAGCCTTGCGCGGTTGAAAAGCGCATGTCGTTCACATCAAGTGTGTATGGGATCACCAATTGCGGATGACCAGTCTCGGTGTGCCAATAAGGTAGGTCATCATCATAGGCATCGGAGTCGTAAAGAAAGCCGCCTTCTTCTGCCACTAAGCGACGAGTGTTCGGCCCTGTTCGACCTGTGTACCAACCTTGTGGGCGTTGACCCGTCACTTGTTGGATGATCTCAATCGCTTTGGTCATGTGGTCGCGCTCTTCAGACTCATCAATGTATTGATAGTCTATCCAGCGATAACCGTGGCTACAGATTTCGTGACCCGCTTCGACCATGGCTTTGGCAACGTCTGGGTGACGCTCAATCGCCATTGCAACCGCAAAGACGGTCAGTGGGATTTCATATTCATCGAACAAGCGAAGAACACGCCATACACCCGCACGGCTACCATATTCATAGATAGACTCCATGCTCATGTGACGTTCGCCTTTGATCGGCTGTGCTGACGGGATCTCTGAAAGAAAAGCTTCAGACTCGTCGTCTCCATGTAACAAACAACGCTCACCGCCCTCTTCATAGTTCAATACAAAAGAAACCGCGACGCGCGCATTACCTGGCCATTGAGGGTTTGGAGGGTTAGCTCCGTAACCGATCAAATTTCTTGAATAATCCTTATTCATCCAAGTACTCCTAACATAAGTGGTTGGCTTAGCCGCTCTTTAAGTAAGTAACCAAATGATTCAACCAAATGGATTCTCGATAAACAGAGCAACCTTACCCCTGTACATTTATTGTATACAATTATTTATCTCAATGTAAAGATTTTGTTATTCAAGTTAAATTTACGCATTATTACCAATTAAAAACAATAACTTAATAAAACCAAAAGTCACCAAAAAAAGATAATCAAGATCTATAAAGTCAGAAAAAACGACACAATAGTTAACATTTTTCCAACAATTCGCTTTACTAATTGTGTACAGTTCGTACATAGTTAGTGATAACAAAGTGACCAGTTGCATTCTTTGCAAGGTCGAAACAGACAGATAAACCACGGAACAGAGGAGCGCCAAAAGCGCTATTAAAGGACTATGGGAAGATTAACAACACACGTATTAGACACGACTCACGGCTTACCGGGTGCAGAGATCAAGGTAGAGCTTTATAAGGTCAATGAAGACTCAACAGAAAAGTTGGCGACGGTAATCACTAACTCCGATGGCCGAACCGATGCGCCGATTCTGGCAGGGAATGATTTCCGACCGGGGAAATATCAATTGGTGTTTTACGTTGCGGATTACTACAAAAGCAAAGGTGTGGAATTGGATGGTGTGCCTTTCCTAGACGATGTGGTTATTCGTTTCGGCTTAGATGATCCAGAAGCGCATTATCACGTTCCTCTTCTCGTCTCCCCTTACAGTTTCTCAACCTACCGGGGCAGTTAGTCTCATGACCTAGAACTTCTAACTAGGCTCACCGACAAATATTAAGCAGATTAGTGTGTGCATCTAAAATGATGCGCGCTCATTAAACACGCTCATATAAAAATACTAATAACGTTATTAGTTAGAGAGTTGATGACTAATCAACTGATAGCTAAAGAAATAGCGGCTAGGAAAAACCTTAAAACTTAATATTGAAATCTCGCTGTATTCAATAAATGGATCACAACATAAAAGGACTTGCTGACATGAGTGAGAGTAAAACAGAAATACTCAACCAAGATGCGAACAACGGAATTTTAGAGAAGTTTTTTAAAATTAAGGCCCACGGAAGTAGCGTAAAAAATGAGTTAGTCGGTGGTGTCACTACCTTCGCAACCATGGCTTACATCATCTTCGTTAACCCACAAATCATGGCCGCTTCAGGCATGGATTCAGGCGCGGTATTCGTCGCGACCTGTATTGGTGCTGCGATCGGTTGTTTGTTAATGGGGCTATTTGCGAATTGGCCTGTCGGACTTGCGCCGGGCATGGGCTTGAACGCCTTCTTCTCGTTCACAGTAGTAAGCGAAATGGGCTACAGCTGGGAAGTCGCGCTAGGTGCGGTGTTTATCTCCGGTATCTTGTTCGTCGGGATGAGCTTTTACAAAGTCCGCCAATGGATCATCGAGAGTATTCCAGAGAGCTTGCGCTATTCAATGACTGCAGGTGTTGGTTTGTTCTTAGGTCTAATTGGCTTAAAAACAGCGGGGATCGTCGTCGAAAACCCAGCAACTTTGGTTTCATTGGGTGACTTCACGAAACCAGAAGCTCTGCTTGCTGCGATTGCATTCTTGATCATTGCGGTTCTGAGTGAGCGTAAAGTGTTTGGCGCGGTGCTTATCGGTATTTTGAGTGTAACGCTAGTCGGCATGATGCTTGGCCTAGTTCACTACGATGGCTTCTTCGCTGCACCACCAAGCTTAGCGCCTACCTTTATGGCAATGGATATCGCCGGTGCACTAAACGTATCGATGATCAGCGTTATCTTGGCTTTCCTTTTTGTAAACATGTTTGATACAGCTGGTACCTTGATGGGCGTAGCTGAGCGTGCAAACCTGACCAACCCTGAAACGGGCAAGATTGAAGGCCTAAGCAAAGCACTGAAAGCCGACAGTATTTCAAGCGTGGCAGGTGCGTGTGTAGGCTGTCCGCCAGTAACCAGTTATGTAGAGAGTGCAGCCGGTGTTGCAGCAGGCGCACGTACAGGTCTTTCAGCAATCGTGGTTGGTGTGTTGTTCTTAGCGGCAATTTTCCTATCACCGCTTGCAGGCATGATCCCCGCTTACGCAACGTCTGGTGCTCTTATTTACGTCGCATTCGTGATGATGAGCAGCATGCAGCACGTCGATTGGAAAGACTTCACTAACGGTGCTCCAGCCGCGATTACCGCACTAATGATGCCACTGACCTTCTCTATCGCGAACGGTATCGCATTGGGTTTCATTACCTACACAGTGCTTAAGTTGGCGACAGGTAAAACCAAAGATGTGTCTATCTCGATGTACTTCCTAGCGGCTATCTTCATCGCCAAGCTAGTGTTCATCGGTTAACCCTAAAGCTCCTGAGCAGTCATTTCTTGATTGCTCACAACGTTGCTTGGCTGGTTCGCAAGCCAAGCAACAACATGATTTTTAAGAAAGCTAATTGCATTGATGACGAGAGAGCAGAAACCCTACCGATTCAGTGCACTTTTTTATGACCCTACGCAGTTTGTAGAAGTCATTATTTGACCGCCAATCGCCTGTAAACGGAAACGCAGGCAGAGGAATATCAAATGAAACTTCTGTACACCCTTAATGAAAGACCGCCCCATGGGCTAACCCTTCTACTTGCTTTACAACACATGCTCGCCTCGATTGGTGGCATCGTCGCTGTCCCGCTTATTGTCGGTGCTTCTATCGGCCTACCTAACACAGAGATCGTTTCACTGATCAATGCGGCGCTATTGGCTTCTGGTATTGTGACTGTCGCGCAATGTCTCGGTTTTGGCCCTGTTGGTATTCGACTGCCTGTTGTAATGGGCTCAAGCTTTGCCTTTTTAGGTGTGGCTATTTCCATCGGTAACGAAGGTGGTGTCGCCGCGATCATGGGCTCAGCGCTTATCGGCTCGTTCGTAGTGATTGGTGCCAGCTTCTATATGGACAAGGTTCGGAAACTGTTCCCAACCGTGGTAAGTGGTGTAGTGGTTACCTTAATCGGCTTAACCATTTTACCGGTTGCCATGAACTGGGTCGGAGACTCTCCTGCCAACACAGAACAATTCGCCACGCTGCCAAAGCTGTTTCTAGCACTGATCTCTTTGGGGATTGTGGTTGGCGTATCGGTTTACTGTAAAGGCGCGGTTGCCGCTTCGGCCATCGTGATTGGTTTAGCGGGCGGCTACATTGTGGCGCTGTCGCTCGGCATGGTCGACCTTGAGCAAATCAGTTCTGCCGCTTGGATCGGTGGACCTGAGCCCTTCAAATATGGCTTTACCTTTTCTGCGAGTGCCATCATCAGCATGAGCTTGGTGTACATCGTGGTTATCGCCGAAGCAACAGGTGACTTCATGGCACTAGGCAACAACTGCCAAACCCAAGTCAGCGGTAAAGACTTAAAACGTGGTCTATTGGGCGATGGCCTTGGCAGTACCTTATCTTCGATTTTAACGGCAATGCCACTGGCATCGTTCAGTCAAAACGTCGGTATTGTGGGTATCACAGGTGTAGCAAGTCGTTATGTAGTGGCTGCAACCGGTGGTTTGCTAATTTTAGGCGGTTTATTCCCGAAATTAGCCGCTATTGCCGTCACGATTCCGAAACCTGTTCTAGGTGGTGTGGGTTTTGTGATGTTCGGAATGATTGCCTACGCAGGTATCCGCATGTTGATCAAAGCCGCAGACACCAAGCGAAATGCCTTGGTAATCTGTGTAGGTTTGGCGTCTGGCTTGGCGGTAACTTTCGAACCAAGATTGCTGCAACACTTGCCGCATGATCTAGCGAACTTTCTTCATTCTGGCATTACAACAGGCACCATCATGACGGTTCTTCTAAACCTTGTGTTGCCGAAATCTTCACGAGCAGAAGAGCAAGAAGCACTGGCCGAAAGCCAAGCGCAAGTTGAGCTAGAAATGAAAGAGCAAGCTGAAGAAGAACGACACTCAGACGAGCAATTAGAGATTCAGCAAGCAAGTACAGAAGCAGACGTTCAAGCAGCATCAGATAACCCTGAGCCAAAAACGAACTAGCTAGTTCACTGACTAACGTAAAACCGATTTCCGTAGGATCAGGGCTGATTAGAGCATTGAACGTTTTAACGCCCTGATTCGAATTTATCTTTCAACAGCAAATACCAATAAAGACCCTCTTCCCTGAAAAGGCTGAGATGGCTAAGGACTACTATGAATGGAAACCATCTGGATTAAGAATCCTCTCGCAATCTACACTGGCTCACTGGCTGATGCAGAAGGCGGTATTGTCATTAAAGGTAATACAATCATTGAGCTGGTTGGCAAACACAAAGAACCGACCTTACCCGTAGATTACAGCGTCGACGCCTCTCGTCATGTTGTGACTCCTGGGCTTATCAATGCGCACCACCACTTCTATCAAACCCTAACGCGAGCCTACCCCGGCGCACTCAATAAAGAACTCTTCCATTGGCTACAAAGCCTCTACCCAGTTTGGGCCAACCTCGATTCGGAGATGATGAGCCTCGCAACAGAGCTTGCTCTGGTTGAGCTGATGATGTCGGGCTGTACCACTGCTTCCGATCACCATTACTTGCTACCAGACGGGCTTGAGCACGCTATTGATTTGCAAGTCGAGGCCGCAGAGAAACTGGGCGTTAGAGCGATATTTACCCGAGGTTCCATGAGCCTAGGGGAAGATGAGGGTGGATTGCCACCAAGACACACCATTCAAACCGAACAAACCATCATTGATGACAGCCAGCGCTTGATTCGTGATTACCACCAGCGTGATGAAGGGGCGATGATTCAAATCGCGCTCGCGCCTTGTTCGCCGTTCTCAGTCACTACCGACCTGATGAAAGAGACCGCCAAGATCAGTGAGCGTGAAAACGTCATGATGCACACGCACCTATGCGAAACGCTCGATGAAGAAGACTTCTGTATAGAGAAGTTTGGCTTGCGCCCAGTTGATTACCTAGAAGATGTGGGTTGGCTGAACGAGCGCACTTGGCTCGCTCATGGTATTCACTTCAATCCAGAAGAGATCAAACGTTTGGGTAAAGCAGGCATTGGTATCAGTCACTGCCCAACTTCCAATATGATGTTGGCTTCCGGTATTTGTAAAAACAACGATCTAGAAGCAGCAGGCGTAAAAGTCGGGCTAGGTGTGGATGGTTCGGCCTCAAACGACGGCTCTAATATGATTGCCGAAGTGCGCATGGCGATGTATCTACAACGCCTGCAATATGGTTCCGCCAACGTTTCACACTTTGATGCATTGCGCTGGGCGACATCCGGTTCTGCCGCGGCAATGGGCAGAACCGACATTGGTACACTAGAGGTTGGCAAACAAGCCGATATCGCGATGTTCAAGCTCGATGATATTCGTTTTTCTGGCAGCCACGACCCACTGGCCGCATTACTACTTTGTGGTGCTCAACAAGCGGATAAAGTGATGGTTGCAGGTAAGTGGCGAGTGAACGATGGCGCTGTGATTGGCGTAGACATGGAACAACTAATGCACCGCCACCATGCAGCTGCAATGAAGCTAGGTAAACTGGCGATGAATAATTAAATACTCTCTAACTAGAAAAGCGAAAAAAGGCCGACGTGATGTCGGCCTTACTTATTCATTCACAGCCCCGTCCTCAATGTGTAAATACATTTCAGGAAGGGACATTATAAGCACGAAAAGAATATCTACAATGACCTTTATATTAAAATACAATGTCTTAACTCAAATCCTAAACAACTTCCAGAATAATTTTCTCAAGCTTATCTAAGCCTTCGCTGAGTACTTCAGATTCAATAGTTAATGGTGGAAGCAGACGAATTACATTCGCTTTTACACCACACGAAAGCAGAATAAGACCATTTTCTTGTGCTTTCGTTATCACCGCTTTAGTTAAGTCCTGCAATGGCTTGCCTGACTCTGGATCAGTAAACTCAATAGCCATCATCGCTCCAGTGGTACGTATTTCACCAATAGCTGGAACCGATTCCTGTAGCTTGCTCATACGGGCATTCACAACCTCACCAATGCCCATTGCTTTAGCACACAATTGCTCTTCTTCGATAATTTTTAGGACTTCTAAACCAGCCACACACCCCAACGGAGAGCCAGCGTAAGTACCACCTAAGCCACCTGGTAGTGCCGAATCCATAACACCGGCTTTTCCCACTACTGCTGAGATAGGGAAACCACCCGCAATACCTTTTGCCATTGTTATCATGTCGGGTTCAATGCCCAGATATTCAGTGGCAAACATTTTACCCGTGCGCGCAAAGCCCGTTTGAATTTCATCCGCGATAAGCATAATGCCGTATTTGTCACACAACTCACGCAGGCCTTGAGCAAACTCCGCGGGGGCTTGATAGAAACCGCCTTCACCTTGCACAGGCTCAAAGATTATCGCCGCCACGCGTGATGGCTCAATATCACACGCAAACAAATCATCGAGCGCTTGCAGGCTTTGTTCTGTGCTTACACCATGAAAAGCATTTGGGTAAGGTGCATGAAATATTTCATTTGGAAATGGGCCAAAGCCCGCTTTGTAAGGCGCGACTTTACCCGTTAGCCCCATGGTCATATTAGTGCGGCCGTGGAAGCCACCTTTAAAAGCAATCACACCACTGCGGCCAGTATGAGCTCTCGCTACTTTCACAGCATTCTCAACCGCTTCAGCTCCTGTTGTCAGGAAAATCGCTTTTTTATCACTGTCACCGGGGGCGAGTTCTGTGAGCTTTTCTGCCAGTTCAACAAAGGAGGCATACGGCGTTACCATCGCACAAGTGTGTGAAAAGTTATCCAGTTGAGCCTTTACCGCTTCGTTGATACGCTTATTTGCATGCCCTGTATTCGTCACCGCGATACCAGCAGCAAAGTCGATATATTTATTTCCATCCACATCCCACACGTGAGCATTCTCTGCTTTTTCAACATAAAGTGGGTACAGTGCGCCCATGCCTTGAGCGATAACTTGGCTTCTTCTTTGATGTAGTTGTTGATTTGTCATTGTCATGTCCTTTGATTAGTTGCCGCCAAAGCAGAGATATTTGATGCTCATGTATTCATCGATACCTTGTTTTGCCCCTTCACGCCCTATACCGGACTGCTTAACTCCACCGAAAGGGGCTACCTCGGTAGAGATCATGCCTTCGTTAATTCCTACCATGCCGTATTCCAGCGCTTCTGCTATCTTCCATACACGGTGGATATTTTGGCTATAGAAGTAAGACGCTAAGCCATAGATAGTGTCGTTAGCCATTTCGATAAGCTGTTGGTCATCATCAAATTTGATCACCGGAGCGACTGGGCCAAAGATCTCTTGCGAGACAATATCCATATCATGCGTAACGTTTTTGAGAACGACAGGTTGCATGAATAAACCATCAAGAGTTTTCGGCTCAGTAACTGGTTTCGCGCCCTGTTCGATTGCACCGTCAATGAGGGACTGAATACCTTGTTTTGCTGATTCGCTGATTACCGGACCAACATTTACACCCTCTTCTAGACCATTGCCTACTTTAAGCTGCTGCACTGCCGCATTGAATTTTTCAACAAACTCATCGTACACCTTGTTATGTACATAAAAACGGTTAGCGCAGACGCAGGTTTGACCGGCATTACGAAACTTAGACGCCATTGCACCAAGCACAGCCGCATCAATATCTGCATCATCAAATACGATAAATGGTGCATTTCCACCAAGCTCCATTGACGTTCGCTTGATGTCGTTTGCACTTTGCTGCATCAGCACTCTTCCAACTTGCGTAGAGCCCGTGAAAGAGAGCTTACGAATCAGAGGATGTGAGGTGAAAATACCGCCAACTTGACGAGAATTCGCTCCCAATACCACTTGCAGTACATCACGAGGAATGCCCGCTTGATATGCTAGCTCAGCTACAGCAAAAGCAGATAAAGGTGTGGATTCAGACGGCTTCACAATAAAACTACAGCCAGCCGCAAGTGCTGGACCTGCCTTACGAGTTATCATTGCAATAGGAAAATTCCACGGAGTAATCGCACAAGCTACTCCAATAGGTTGTTTCATAGTTACAAGGCGTTTGTCGCTACTTGCCGCTGGAATTGTCTCACCATAGGTACGCTTCGCTTCTTCAGCAAACCACTCGATAAAGCTTGCGCCGTACAACACCTCACCTTGTGCTTCTGCCCATGGCTTGCCTTGCTCTAACGTCATCAGGCGACCGAGATCTTCCTTGTTATCAAGTAACAACTGATACCATTTTTGTAGTAAACCAGAACGGGTTTTGGCTGGCAGCAAAGCCCACTCTTTTTGCGCGAAGCTTGCACGCTCGACCCCATCTAAAATGTCATGTTCAGACGACACTGGTGCATAACCAAGTATTTCACCCGTCGCGGGGTTACTTACAGCAATACCTTGGTCTTGATTTAGCACCATAAACGACAGCAATGATTGATTTGTAATTTGTTGCATGGGGATTCCTTTTGACAGCTTTACCTTGGCGTCTACTGATAGTTACCCTACCAAGCAGAAAACCAATAGTTCATTGTTTTAATAATGGTTTTCCTAAGCAGGGATCTGCTGAGTAATGCAGTGGATGTTACCTCCACC
Source organism: Vibrio sp. 10N.222.52.B7 (assembly GCF_041474275.1). NCBI lineage: Bacteria > Pseudomonadati > Pseudomonadota > Gammaproteobacteria > Vibrionales > Vibrionaceae > Vibrio > Vibrio sp. 10N.222.52.B7. The sequence goes on from NZ_JBFRTU010000006.1 coordinate 115,982, forward strand.
CAGCAAAACCTCACGCGTTGGTATACCAACGACTTGATGTTCAGGCATCGCTTGCCGCAATATTTTTATTGCCTGCTCGTCAGTTCTATCATCGAGCAATGGCAAAAACACATAACCATTCGCGATAAGAAAGTTGGCATAAGAAGCACTTAACCTTTCCCCTGCATCACGTGTCATTCCATCACTTTTATCAATTCCGCTTGCTTCTGCTTCGCTATAGTGCAAAGGCCCTGGCAACGGTAAACGGATGATTTCAATCTCTCGACCTTTAGCATCAGATTGATCTTTTAACACTTGTTCCGCCTGACGAGATAATGCGAATTGTGGGTCTGATGGATCATCTGTCCAACTCAATACCACTTTCCCCGGGGCAATTACATGCATCAAATTATCAACATGTCCGTCAGTTTCATCATCGAATAGTCCTTTAGGCAGCCAAATGACCTTTTCAATACCTAAATATTCTTTGAGATGTGTTTCTATCTGTTGTTGATTCAACTCAGGGTTGCGTCCCGGACTAAGCAAACACTCTTCTGTTGTATAGAGCGTACCTTCGCCATCAGTATGAATTGAGCCCCCCTCTAAAACGAATGGGGCGTTGTAGTGATCAATTCCGATAATGTCACATACTGAGCTAGCCACTAGGTCGTCCTGCTGCCAGTTTTCATAGAGGCCATTATAGTCACCACCCCAAGCGTTAAACTGCCAGTTGATTCCACGACGCTCGCCGTCTTGATTCACCAACACTGTGGGCCCAATATCACGCATCCACGCATCATTGAATGGGATTTCAACAAGCCGAATATCTGAATGAAGCAATGTTCTCGCCTTATCAAATTGCTTCGCACTCACGGCGACACAAACCTTAGTCACTTCTGCTATTGCATTCGCAATGCTAGCGAATGTTTGCTGGGCAGGAAGGGCGTTATCACGCCAATTGTCTCGTCTTTCTGGCCAAGCCAACCAAACTTCTTCAATAGGATGAAACTCAGCTGGAAAGTAGAACCCATCTTGCAGTGGTGTTGTCGATAACTGCATAGTCTGCCCCTTTAAACTGCTAGTTTGCCCACAGAGCCATATAGATCTGGGCGGCGGTCACGGAACAGCCCCCACGAGTGACGCGCTTGAGCCGTTGCGGCTAAATCAATCTCCGCGTAAATGATAGCTTCCTCATCACGTGGCGCTTCTGCCAACTTGCCACCAGTATGATCGGTAATAAAAGAAGAACCGTAGAATGTGGTTTCAATGCCATCATCACATTCTGTGCCTACGCGATTAGACGCAATCACAGGAACCAAGTTTGCAGCGGAATGGCCTTGCATAGTGCGTTGCCAGTGATCACGAGAATCTAAAGTTGGATCTTGTGGTTCGCTGCCAATAGCGGTTGGGTAAAAAATGGCTTCTGCACCATGTAACGCTAAGCTACGAGCAAGCTCGGGAAACCATTGATCCCAGCAAATACCAGCGCCGAACTTACCAAACTGGGTTTGCCATACTTTGAAACCAGTATCTCCAGGACTAAAATAGTATTTTTCGCTATAACCCGGACCATCCGGGATGTGTGATTTGCGGTAGTTATCTAGCACAGTGCCATCGGCATCAATCATCACTAATGAGTTAAAGAAGGTATTGCCCGCTTTTTCAAAATAACTAACTGGAATCACGACCCCGAGTTCTTTTGCCAATGCACTCATCTCTGTTATCAACAGACAATTGTCTACTTCCTCAGCCAACTCAAAATACTTAGCTTCTTGCTTCTTACAAAAATAAGGAGCAGCGAACAATTCCTGCGGCAAAACCACATTGGCACCGTTACTCGCAGCTTCACGAATCGCTTGCTTAGCTTTATTTAGGTTATCTTCCAGATCCCAGCTTTTGGTCAGTTGCAGGGCCGCGAATTTTACTACTCTACTCATTGGATGTTCCTTATCGTCCGGTTAGATAGCCAGTTTATCTCTTAGGTTGTAATACGCTGCGCCAACTGCTGTGAATGGTATTTGGAAGTGACGTCCACCAGGGAAGGCGTAGTGCTTGAGTTGTGCGAAGGCATCAAATCGTTCGGCATGCCCTGTTAAGGCTTCTGCCAATAACTTGCCAGCCAAGTGAGTACAGGTAACTCCATGACCACTGTAGCCTTGCAAATAATAAATATTGTCGTCGAATGCGCCGAACTGCGGCATACGTGAGTAGGTAAGTAAGAAGTTACCAGTCCATGTGTAATCAATCTTGATACCTTTAAGTTGAGGGAAAATACCTTCTAACTTAGGACGAATCAGAGACTCAATGTCTTGAGGGTCACGAGCGCCATAAACCACCCCGCCCCCAAACAACAAGCGTTTGTCGGCACTCAATCGGAAATAGTCCAGTAAGTAATTACAGTCTTCAACGCAGTAGTCACTTGGTAAAACCTGTTTTAGTTGCTCATCGGTAAGCGGCTCTGTCGCCACGACTTGAGTTCCACATGGGATGGCTTTGTTACTGATATTCGGAGCCAACCCACCTAAGTAGGCGTTGCCAGCTAACACCAAGTATTTACTCTTCACGCTACCGCTCGCTGTTCTTGCAACAGGATTCGCACCTTTTTCAATGGACGTTACCGCTGATTGTTCAAAAATTTGGCCACCAAGAGAAACAAATGCTGCGGCTTCCCCCAATGCGAGTTTAAGCGGATGAATGTGCCCACCTCGCATATCAAGCAAGCCACCGGTGTAAGCTTGAGTACCAACCGCCTCTTCTACTTGGCTAGCATCCAACATGGTGAGCTGGTCATTACCATATCGCTCCCAGTTTTTCTTATGATGCTCTAAACCTATTAACTGCTTTTTGTTTAGCGCGGTAAATAGGCCACCGCGTTTGTGGTCACACTCAATATCGTATTTTTCGATTAGGCCACGAATGACATCTCCGCCTTCGAAAATCATGTCACACAGGGCTTTAGCCTGGGGTTGGTCGTAACGGCTTTCTATTACATCAACATCTCGGCTGTAGCTATTGACGATCTGTCCACCATTACGACCAGTTGCTCCAAAACCAACTTTGGCACTCTCTAGTACCACTACCTTAAAACCTTTCTCGGCTAAATGAAGAGCCGAAGATAAACCTGAAAACCCAGCCCCAACCACACACACATCACACTCAATGTTGTCTTGCAGTTGTGGGAACTCTGGCATGTTCGGGATAGAGTGGGCGTAAAACGAATCCGTATGCTTATTCATAGTGATATTCCTTTATTAATCATCAGCAGGCTAAGGGTGAAGGCGAATCCAAGTGGTTTTGGTTTCTGTGAATTTTTCGATGGCGTGCAGTGATTTATCACGGCCGTTACCACTCATTTTGAACCCACCAAAAGGGACGGTCATATCACCTTCGTTGTAGTTGTTCACCCAAACAGAACCTGCCTGAAGCTGTTTAGCTACACGGTGTACGCGGTTAATGTTATTGCTCCAAAGCGCCGCACCTAAACCGTATTTTGAGTCATTGGCGATTGCGACGGCTTCAGCTTCATCTTTAAATGAGATAACACAAAGTACAGGACCAAAGATCTCTTCCTGGGCGACACGCATTTTATTGTCAACGTTATCAAGAATGGTCGGCTCAACAAATGCACCTTTGCCTTCAACATCACCCCCGCAACGAAGAACTGCACCTTCCGCTTGGCCAAGCTCTATATATTCAAGCACTTTTGATTTGTGACCTTGATCGATGAGCGCTCCCATCGAAGATGAGGTGTCCATTGGGTCTTTCGGCATAAAGGATTGAGCCGCAGAAATGACTTTATCAACAAAGCGATCTTTGATGCTTTCGTGCACTAATAAACGAGTTGCAGCGACACAGACTTCGCCTTGGTTATAGAAGCAACCACCAGCGGTTTCTGCGGCTGCACGATCGAGGTCTTCGCAGTCTTCAAATACGATATTGGCATTCTTACCACCAGCCTCAGCAAACACACGCTTAAGATTGGTTTCACCAGAACGAACCATTAATTGACCAGCAATACGAGTGGAACCCGTAAATGCAATACAGTCGACGTCATGGTGTTTCGCTAAAGCATCACCGGCTTCATGGCCAAAGCCTGTAACGACTTGAAAAACGCCACGTGGTAAGCCTGCTTGATTGGCGAGTTGACCAATATAAATAGCAGTGAGAGAAGATTTTTCAGAGGGTTTAAGAATAACGCTATTACCTGCTGCTAATGCAGGGCCAAGTTTCCAGCAAGCTAACCATAATGGAAAGTTCCATGGAACTACCGCTGCAACAACACCGATAGCTTGATGAGAAACAAAGGCGTGTACATCTTGTTCCGTTGGCGCGACTTCCCCATACACTTTATCGATGGCTTCTGCATACCAACGCAGTGCACTTGCAGCACCAGGGATATCGGTTGAAAAGCTATGGCTGATTGGCTTACCCGTATCTAGGGTTTCCAGCAACGCAAGTTCTTCACGATGTTGGTCAATCAGCGTTGCAAATTGGCTGAGTACCGCTTTGCGATATGACGGAGCGCTGTTGCTCCATTCACCAGAAAGGAAAGCTTGACGAGCACATGTTACCGCAAGCTCAACATCTTCTTCTTGGCAACGAGCTATCTGGGTCAGTGTCTCGTCGGTAGCCGGGTTAACAACATCTAGAGTTTCTCCACTGATAGCTGCGCTATATTCGCCATTAATAAAGGCACGATTTTCGATGTTTAGATTGTTTCTCAGTTCAATCCATTGTTCTTGGGTTTTCATACGCTCTCCTTGTTATCACAACAAGGCAAGGCCCACTTAGAATGTGGTTGGCGTATGCGCGCTTATCATTCGACAAGCCTTGTCTGTGTGATTTGTGAACTTGTGCGGCTGCGTCGTATCAATAATGTACGATTCACCTTGTTTAAGGACAAAAGATTGCTCTTTGTATTCCAGAGTGATTTCGCCCTCTAAAATAGTGCCGATCTCTTCGCCTTCATGTTTAATTTCCGCCGCACCCGTTGTGCCGTGGGGGGCATACTCTTCAATCAAAAATCCAATTACCTGTTCTTTGCTGCCGTTGGTTACCAATTTCATTGAAACCGACTCACTGCCCATTTCAACCAACTCTTCAGGTGCAACGACAACCTTCACTTCATCGCTTTTGGGTTGTTCAAGTGTGAAAAACTCCGAAAGAGATAAAGAAAAAACATTCACTATTTTTTGCAACGAACTTACTGAAGGGCTTACCTTCGCATTCTCAATCGAAGAGATCGCGCTATGTGTAATACCTGCTCGTTCGGCTAATTCTCGTTGTGACAATCCATGTTCTTTTCTTAATCGAACAATATTTTTACCAATCTCTTGGTTGTCCATGTAGGTGGCTCCTAACTTATAGAGAGGCCGCCATCATAAATTCTTTAAACAAAATTTGAGAGAAATGATTCGTTTTTGCTTTCCATTCTGGGTGCCACTGCACGCCAACAAAGAATTTTTGCCCTGGAAGACTAAACGCTTCCACTAAACCATCCGGTGCTTTAGCTTCCACAGTCAGTTGGGGAGCTAATTGGTCAACCCCTTGGTTATGAAGAGTATTAACCTCAAAAAAGATAGTGTTTTCCCAATGATTTTCAGTCAGCCATTTCTCAAACAAACTTTGTTTTTGCACCAACACCGCGTGTGATGGAGCGTACTTTTCCTCAAAGTCTTCGACCTCACTCTCTCTATGGTCGTTGAAACCTGAATCATGAACTGCTGGGTTCAGTGAGCCTCCCAGAGCAACATTCATCTCTTGAAATCCACGGCAAACACCAAAACACGGAATGTCTTTGTCTATCGCTTGACGAATCAAAGTAAAGGAAAGCTCATCTCGAGCTTCATCTTTCTTAGACTCTTCATGAGTGCCGTTGTAATGATGTGGTGCCACATTTGAGTGACTCCCCGGAAATAAAAAACCGTCGCAGATGTTAAGAAGACGCTCAACGTCTTCACTTGCCATATCCGGAGCCAATATCAGTGGCAACCCACCAAAGTCTTTCACAGCCGTGAGGTAAAAATTATTCACTGCCTGTATTTGATAGCCACCCAATTCTTTAGCGCAACTAACAATTCCAATAATGGGTTTGCTTGTTCTAGACATGTTACTTCCGTGCTCGATTTATTTAACACTTACACTACAAATCATGTACAAAATTATCAACACCGATGTTCGATATTATGACCAAAGCGTGACCAAACCCACCTTTTTGGTCAAAAAAACGACTAATTTTGGACATTATATTGAGCAAAACACAATCAACTGTTACAAAATAGTTAACAGAAACATCTTTCAATAAAATTGTAAATTTCAAAGTAATCAACGCAAGCTTATGTATTAAAAGGAAATAACCTTTAAAACTAGACTTTAGTCTAATTAGTACAATTGACTTGTTTCTTTTTTATTACTTTTAATTTACCAAATAGAGGCTAGTTGGAGAACACAATGGAATCGTATCTACAGGAAGTTAAAAATTTTCGACAAAAATGGCCCAACATCGAGTTTGTTGATCTGATTTTTACCGACATCAATGCCACACCAAGAGGCAAGCGCATCCCAGTAAGTGCACTACACAAGCTGCATAAAGGAGTAGCTCTTCCCCTCTCGACAATTACTTTAGATACCAAAGGTAATGTGGTTGAAACAGCAGGGTTAGGTGAAGAATTGGGAGAACCAGACAACATGTGTTTCCCAATTGCGGATACATTGATGCCTACCGCTAAAGAGCAAGTGGGCCAAATAATGTTGAGTATGATGGATGAGTCAGCCCACACCCCAAACCCGCTCTTTATTCGTAATATCGTCAGTGAAATTCTCGAAAAGTTACACACCAAAGATCAACATCCATGTGTTGCCTTAGAGCTAGAGTTTTACTTAATAGACAGGAAGCGGGGTGAGATGGGAGCACTACAAACAGCCATCAACCCAAACAAAAAATCACGAGAAAAAGATACCGAAGTCTATGACTTAGATGGTTTGGATGATTACGCAGACTTTTTGGCCGATCTTAACAAAGTCGCTCAAGAACAAGGGTTAAATACTTCGGGGGCACTATCTGAATCCGCCCCAGGACAATTCGAAATTAACTTCAACCACTCTAAAGATGTACTACGAGTGTGTGATGAAATCATCATCGTCAAACGCCTAATTCGTCAAATTGCTAATCAACATGATTTCGATGCTACCTTCATGGCTAAGCCATTTAGTGAGCAAGCTGGTAACGGTATGCACATCCACCTTAGCTTGGTGGATTCCAACGACAATAACCACTTCAGCCAACAAGATGGTGAACCCAGTAATCTCTTTTATCAAACCATGGCCGCGATGCTTGCTCAAACATCCGATTCCATGGCCTTGATTTGCCCTAACGTTAACTCTTACCGCCGCTTTGTTCCAGGAGCTTACGTGCCAACGAAAGCAGACTGGGGCGAGAACCATCGTGGTGTCGCACTGCGTGTTCCTATCAGCGACAGCAACAATCGCCGAATTGAACACCGCATTGCGGGAGCTGACGTTAACCCTTACATTCTCGCTGCAGTAGTACTATCCGCAGTATTAGCGAGTGAAAACTATACCAAAGACCAATGTCCTAACTCCCTCAGTGATGATGCAATAGACTTACCTCTGCGTATGTCTGAAGCTCTCGATCAGCTAGAACGCAGTGAGCTGACCCCGTACATCTCTAAAGAGTTTGTCGATCTATATTTAGCTTGTAAACGAAGTGAACTGGCGGAGTTTGAACGCGCCATCACTCCATTAGAAATCGACTGGATGTTGCACTCAGCATAAACAAAGGAACTACACGTATGACTACGCAAACTAAGGCGTTGGACGCGCCGCTGAAGATCAACAGTCAACACATCATGGTATCTCTATTGGTTGTCACGACTTTCATTTTCTTCACATCAATTGGATTGAACCACCAAGAAGGAGAGGCCTATGGATGGATGAGCCTTCTCCCTACCGCACTTGTTTTGGTATTCGCCCTAACTACACACCGCACCGTAGAGGCGCTTTTTAGTGGTACCATCGCTGGTGTACTACTACTCAATCCTGCGCAAGCCGTTGAGCAAATTGTCGGCATATCGATGGATGTAATGATGAACGAAACCATTGCATGGATCGTTCTAGTTTGCGGACTGATGGGGGGATTAATCGCAATTCTCGAAAAAGGCGGCAGTATTTTAAGCTTTTCAGATATGTTGGTCACAAAGGTTAAGAGCCGTAAACAATCTATGCTGATGACCTTTTTCCTCGGCATCATGATCTTTATTGATGACTATCTGAACGCGATCGCTATCTCATCATCGATGAAGAAGATTACTGACGGATACAACATCTCCCGTGAAAAACTATCTTATCTAGTCGATTCCACCGCTGCGCCGATTTGTATTCTGGTGCCAATATCAACATGGGCTATTTTCTTTAGCTCACTGCTTGAAGCGAATGGAGTGGCTGAAGCTGGTGAGGGTATCAAAGCATATATTGAAGCGATTCCATACATGGCTTATGGCTGGGTTACGCTGATAATCGTCCTTCTCGTTGCGTTAGAAAAGATGCCGGATTTAGGCGCAATGAAGCAGGCTGAGGAACGAGCGAAGAAAGGTCAAGTACGTCCTGACGGTGCAACAGACATCGACTTTGGCGCAGATATTACAGCGCACACCAACCCAACGATGGGATTAATCAACTTCCTATTGCCTATGGTGGTGTTAGTTGGTGCAAGCTGGTACTTCGGTATTGATCTATTAGCAGGCGTATTTGTCGCAATTATCTTTACTATCTGCTTCTATGGTGTTCAACGTCTAATCTCAATGAATGATATGTTTGAAGCTGTCTACGACGGAATCAAAGTTATGCTGCTGCCATTGGCAACGGTGATTGGTGGATTCATGCTGAAGTCTGTGAATGATTCTCTAGGAGTGACACAATATGTCATCGAGACAGTAAGCCCTTATCTATCGGCGTCTTACTTCCCAGCAATTATCTTTATGATCACCGGTGCATTGGTGTTTGCTACCGCATCTTCTTGGGGAACTTTTGCAGTTGCTATGCCAATCGTATTGCCTCTAGGCGAACAACTTGGCGTACCTCTACATTTAACTATTGCGGCTCTGCTTTCGGCATCAGCAGCGGGCAGTCACTCATGTTTCTTTAGTGACTCAACGGTATTGTCAGCTCAAGGTTCCGGGTGTACCTCAATGCAACACGCAACCACTCAATTCCCCTACGCATTGATAGGTATTGTCGCAACAGCTCTCTTCTTCTTGTTAGTTGGCTAAGCCTCATACAGCTAAAATACAAGCGTAAAAAATGCCTTATTCTACGATAAGGCATTTCAATTTCCTGAAGAGCAAGCTTAAAGCAACTCTCAGCAAGACTCTCCAGCTTTCAAGTGCTCCCTTTCACACCACAGCCTTTAATCACTAGCTGAGTGATGAACTCAGCGGCATCGGCATAGTCTTTATCATCGAGTTGGTCCTTCTGCATCACGCTGCAAATCTGCCAGCCAAAATCGGCGTAGGTTTGAGTTGCCGCCCAGATGGTAAACATCAGGTGATGAGCGGGAACATCGTCCATTAGGCCCTGCGCCGACCATGTCGAGAACTTATCAAGAATCATCTGGGATTGCTTATACAGCTCGTCACCAATCTCTTTCGGCAATACTTTAGCGCCAGACATCACTTCATTGGCAAATACCTTAGAGGCATGTGGATGATCGCGAGAAATGATCAGCTTGGTTTGAATATATTGAGACAAGGCTTCAACAGGATCGCTGAGCTCTTCAATCGGACGAGACGCTTCTAGTAAAGGCTGAGTGACGGTTTCAAGCACAGCGTTGTAGAGCTTATCTTTTGAGCTGAAATAATAGAATACGTTAGGCTTGGGAATGTCGGCCGCTTTCGCGATATCGGCCATTTTTGTTGCAGCATAACCATGAGTGGCGAATTGTTCACACGCGACTTCGATGATTAAATCTTGATTCTTTTGTCTGATCCTAGACATATTGCATCCTTTACAGCTCGTTACTAAAATCATAGTAATCAACGTGCTTCATTAGTCCAGAAGATAATCTCAGAACTCAAGGTCACCGCATTGATAACAATAAAATGGCCGCTCTATTTGTTAAGAAGCGACCATTCCATACCGTGTTTTTGAACTGTTCAAGTTAAAGAATCAATATTGCGCGGAAGTCATTCACATTTGTCAGCGTCGGCCCCGTGGTAAGAAGCACATCGACTTGCTTGAAGAAATCGTAGCTGTTGTTGGCATCGAGGTAGTCTTGCGCTTTAAGCGACAGGCTCGAACCTTGTTGCCATGTTTGAGGCGTGATCCATGCGCCCGCATTGTCTTCCACGCCATCAATCCCGTCGGTATCAGCAGCCAATGCAAATATGTTGTCTTGGCCTTTAAGCTCGTTATATAGGCTCAACAAGAACTCACAGTTACGCCCACCGCGACCATTGCCTTTAACGGTTACTGTGGTTTCGCCACCGGAAAGTATCACGCAAGGCGCCTCAAATGGGTGCTTGTGATTGGCCACTTGCTTAGCCAACGCAGCGTGCACCTTCGCAACATCTCGCGCTTCTCCCTCTATGCAATCACTCAACACATAAGCCGGAATGCCTAAGCCTTCAGCTTCTGCTGCAGCGGATTCCAATGCCGACATCGGGGTCGCGATAATATGGTGCTCTGCATTTTTCCAACATACGTCATCTGGCTTTACGGTTTCTGACTCTGGATTATTTAACCATTCAAATGCCGTGCGTGGTGTTTCAATTCGATAACGTTCCAGTATTGCCATCGCATCAAAGCGGGTGGCGGTGTCTGGTACGGTTGGGCCCGATGCAATCACACTGATGTCATCGCCCGGCACATCTGAAATCGCCAATGAGACGACTCTTGCCGGGTAAGCGGCCTTTGCTAGTCGCCCACCTTTGATTGACGATAAATGCTTACGCACACAGTTCATCTCATCAATAGCCGCGCCAGATTTAAGCAGTGCTTTATTGATTTGTTGCTTCTCTGCCAAGCTGATGTCGCCACCGGGCAAGCTTAGTAATGCAGAGCCACCGCCAGACAGTAGGCAAATAACCGTATCGTCAGCGCTCAAGTCACTCACCAATTGCAGCATACGTTGGCTTACTTCTAAGCCCATCGCATCCGGAACTGGGTGCGCCGCTTCAATCACCTCAATATGTTCGCAAGGGGCGGTGTGCTCATAACGAGTCACCACCAGGCCTTCAAGGTCACGCAACGCAAGGTCTTGTTGTTTCTTTGCCTGCCAAACCGCTTCAAGCTCAGCTGCCATTGATGCGGCTGCTTTTCCTGCTCCTATCACCACAGTACGCCCGGCTTGATTAGCAGAGCGATAAAAAATGTCTTGAGGAAGAAAAGGTTCGATGTGATTTTTAGGTAGCGCCTGATTAACAGCACTTGAGAAAAGGGTTTGTAGAAACTGCTTAGCATCAATGTCCATCAGCCACTCCTTAGTTGACGGAGAAAAAAAGAACCCCGATACAAGGCCAAAGGGTGCCTGCTAAGATCAAGTTGGAAAGGAACAACTTCAACCTCTGCCTCGTATCAGGAACGCGTATAAAAGGAGACGAAACTACGCGATTTATAAACAAACTGTTGGGCTACGAATCGATAGCAGCCTTAATTAATTAGCGAATCGAGTGGTCAGAGCGTTTCTCAATCGCTTGGATAAGCGCAGAGTGGTCCCAACCTTCACCGCCCATTTCGGCACACTCGCCAAACAACTCCTGAGCATTCGCCGTATTCGGTAGTGCAACACCTAATTCTTGTGCGCCCGTTAGCGCTAAGTTCAGATCTTTCTGGTGAAGTGAGATTCTAAAGCCAGGGTCAAAGGTGCCTTCAACCATGCGCTCGCCGTGTACTTCCAATATCTTAGAGTTAGCAAAGCCACCCAATAGAGCCTGACGTACGCGTGCTGGATCGGCACCGGCTTTCGAAGCAAAAACTAACGCTTCAGACACGGCTTCGATATTCAGAGCAACGATGATCTGGTTAGCCACTTTACACGTTTGACCTGCACCGTTATCACCCACCAGCGTGATGTTCTTACCCATGATTTCAAATAGCGGACGGGCTTTATCAAAGGCGTCTTGCTCACCGCCCACCATGATAGTCAGCGCTGCATTGATAGCGCCTACTTCGCCACCTGATACCGGAGCATCAAGGTATGAAGCACCGCCTTCGTTGATCCGAGCGGCAATGGCTTTGGTCGCGATTGGCGAGATTGAACTCATATCGATAACTAGCTTACCCGTTGCGCCACCTGCTGTGAGGCCTTGCTCGACGCCGTTGTCACCAAACAGGACATCTTCAACTTGTGGTGTATTCGGCACCATTAAGATAATGACATCCGCCGCCTCTGCCGCTTCTGCGGGTGAATGGCAAACCGTTGCTCCTGCTGCCACAAGATCGGCAGGTGCTGCATTAAAGTGATCCGACAGAATCAAATCGTGACCTGCTTTTTGAAGGTTACTCGCCATAGGTTTCCCCATGATGCCAGTTCCGATAAATGCAATTTTAGACATGTTGTTCTCCTTAACGTTTGAGGGTTACCAGACGCAATTAACGGTACTGGTGTAGCCAACCAAGGCCTTCTGTCGTTGTTGTTTTCGGCTTGTATTCGCAGCCAACCCAGCCTTGATAACCAAGCTCATCAAGATAATTGAGCACGAATGGGTAATTGATTTCTCCGGTCCCCGGTTCGTGTCGACCTGGGTTGTCAGCCAGTTGAACGTGTGCGATTTGGCCAATGTTTTGCTGCATGGTCGGCGTAAGATCGCCTTCCATAATTTGCATGTGATAAATATCGTATTGGATAGAAAGGTTATCGCTCCCTACCTCTTTGAGGATCGCTTTGGCTTGCTCAGTCGTGTTCAAGAAGAAGCCCGGAATATCGCGAGTATTGATTGCTTCTATCACTAAGCTGATGCCTTCTGCTGCGAGTGCGTTCGCCGCGTAATGCAGGTTAATCACAAACGCCGATTGCGCGTCTTGTTGGGTCACACCTTGCGGAACAATCCCAGCCAAGCAATTCACTTGGGTACAACCGAGCGCTTTTGCGTAAGCGATGGCTTTAGGTACACCCGCTTGAAACTCTTCAACTCGCGCTGGGTCTACCGCGATACCACGATCGCCAGAATCCCAATCACCCGCAGGCAAGTTAAATAGCACTTGCTCTAGGTTATTAGCGTCGAGCTTTGCTTTGATTTCCTTAGCATCAAAGGCGTAAGGGAAAAGGTATTCCACACCTTGAAAGCCCGCTTCTGCGGCAGCTTCAAAGCGATCCATAAAATCAACTTCCGTGAATAACATTGACAAGTTTGCTGCAAATTTTGCCATGACTCTGTCCTTATTCTTTATTTTTGAAAATCTGGTTATTTGTAGTGGAGCCTCGCTCTATTGGAGGCTTTTCCGTAGAGCTAAACCTGTGCTCTACGGATACACATGACTTAATGATTACTTGTACGCTAGCGCCGTTGGGGCATCGCCGCGACTTTCGGCAAGTGGCTCAAACTCGTTGATGGCATTGATCTCAACGCCCATCGCAATGTTGGTTACTCGCTCAAGAACCAGCTCAACAACAACCGGTACTTTATGCTTGTTCATCAGCTCTTTTGCTTGCTCAAACGCAGCGGCAATTTGCTCTGGTTCACGAACTCGAATCGCCTTACAGCCTAGGCCTTCAACAACGGCAACATGGTCAACACCGTAGCCTTCAAGCTCTGGCGCGTTCTGGTTATCAAACGCCAGTTGTACACAATAATCGATATCAAATTGGCGCTGCGCTTGGCGAATCAAACCTAAGTATGAGTTGTTCACCAACACATGAATGTATGGCAAGTTGAACTGCGCGCCTACTGCCAGTTCTTCAATCATGAATTGGAAATCGTAATCACCAGAGATAGCGACAATATCGCGATTTGGATCGGCCGCTCGTACGCCCAATGCGGCGGGTGTTGTCCAACCTAGCGGGCCAGCCTGACCACAGTTGATCCAGTTACGAGGCTTATAAACATGCAGGAACTGAGCGGCGGCGATTTGCGACAAACCAATGGTGCTCACATAACAAGTGTCACGACCAAATGCCTTGTTCATCTCTTCATAAACGCGCATCGGTTTCATCGGCGCTTCATCGAAATTGGTTTTACGCAGCATGGTCGATTTGCGTTCCTGACACTCACTTGCCCAAGCGTTTCGGTTCGGCAGCTTGCCTGCATCACGCCACTCTTGCGCCACTTCGACCATTAGCTCTAGTGCTGCTTTCGCATCAGAGACAATGCCTAAATCTGGGCAGAACACGCGGCCGATTTGAGTCGGTTCAATGTCCACATGTACGAATTTGCGGCCTTCAGTGTAAACATCCACAGAACCGGTATGACGGTTAGCCCAGCGGTTACCCACACCAAACACAAAATCAGAGTTGAGCATGGTTTCGTTACCGTAACGGTGAGAAGTTTGTAGCCCTACCATGCCCGCCATTAACTCATGATCATCTGGAATAGAGCCCCAGCCCATTAAGGTTGGAATCACAGGAACACCAGTGATCTCGGCAAACTGTTGCAACAATTCAGATGCGCCAGCGTTAATAACACCACCACCGGATACAATCAGCGGTTTTTCCGATTGAGACATCATGGTTAATGCTTTCTCAACCTGCGCGCGTGTCGCTTGTGGCTTATAAGGTTCTAGCGGTTCATAGGTATCGATATCAAATTCAATCTCAGCTAGCTGAACATCAATCGGTAGATCAATCAGGATTGGACCCGGGCGACCCGAACGCATTAAATGAAAGGCTTTTTGAAATGCGCGTGGCACTTGAGCAGGTTCCAGTACCGTGGTTGCCCACTTAGTCACAGGCTTAGCGATAGATTCAATGTCGACCGCTTGGAAATCTTCTTTGTGAAGACGAGCTCGTGGGGCTTGGCCTGTGATACATAGAATTGGAATCGAATCTGCAGACGCCGAATAAAGCCCCGTGATCATGTCCGTTCCCGCAGGGCCAGAAGTACCAATACACACACCGATATTGTCTTGATTGGTACGTGTGTACCCTTCAGCCATATGCGATGCACCCTCTACGTGGCGAGCTAAGACGTGGTCGATTCCTCCGAGTTTTTTCATAGCCGCATACATAGGGTTTATTGCTGCGCCGGGAACACCAAATACGATGTCTACACCTTCACGTTTAAGCACTT
Organism: Vibrio sp. 10N.222.52.B7; assembly: GCF_041474275.1. NCBI lineage: Bacteria > Pseudomonadati > Pseudomonadota > Gammaproteobacteria > Vibrionales > Vibrionaceae > Vibrio > Vibrio sp. 10N.222.52.B7. The sequence continues at coordinate 131,200 of NZ_JBFRTU010000006.1, forward strand.
CTACCGCTGCTTCAATCGCTTTCATAATTGCCATTCGAACCTCCAGTTCAGATTGTATACAATTAACATAACTTTTGTATACTATGAGCCATCCTCGCTATTTATCAACCCCAGAATGAAACAATCTTGTTACATCAACCCATCACATTAAGTACGCACTTACCCTGAAAAGCTTACAATTCATTGCTTTACATAAAATATCTTTACGTGAAAATAAATTACAAAAAGATCAAATGATAAATAAATGTTAAATAACGTTTGCTTGTTTACAATTTCTACCATATAAATATCCTTAAAAAGAGAATTTTGTATACAAAATGACATCATATTGTGTAAAGGAGACAAGCAATGATGAATGACGTGAAAGAGAGAAAAGATGTGCTGTGTATGCAGGTACTTGGGAAGATGGACAACTCCGAGTACAAAGAGATCTTGTCTAAAGATGCATTAAAGTTCTTAGAAGCCCTTGTTAATAAGTTTGGAGATCGCCGTCATACCCTGCTAAATGACCGCGACATAAAACAAGCTCAATATGACAACGGCGAGTTACCCAATTTCAGAAAGGACACCATCTCCATTCGTCAGAATAAAGAGTGGAAGGTAGCAACACCGCCACCAGAGCTACTGGATCGCCGCGTAGAGATCACCGGCCCTATCGAAAGAAAAATGGTGATCAACGCGCTAAACTCAGGCGCGAAAGTCTTCATGTGTTGTTTTGAAGATGCGTCTTCCCCGACTTGGGCCAATATGGTCGAAGGGCAAATCAACCTAAGAGACGCCAACCTTGGCACCATTAGCTACTTCGATGAGAAGAAGCAGAAGCGTTACCAATTAAACGACGATCCTGCACTGCTGATCGCACGCCCACGAGGGATCCATCTTCCTGAGCAATCCATCCAATTCAACAATCAGCCTATCGGCGGTTGCTTGATGGACTTCGCCTTGTACTTTTTCCATAACTATCAATCACGAGCACAACAAGGTTTAGGGGTTTACTACTACATTCCCAAGCTTGAGAGCATGGAAGAAGCACAGTGGTGGGACGATATTTTCAGCTTCACCGAAAACTATTTCCACGTACCCAAAGGCACCATTCGTGCGACGGTTTTGATTGAGACGCTTCCAGCCGTATTCCAAATGGAAGAGATCTTGTACGCAATGCGTGATCATATCGTGGCAATGAACTGTGGCCGTTGGGATTACATCTTCAGCTACATCAAAACGCTGAAAAACCATAAAGACCGCATCCTGCCTGACCGCCACGGGATCGGCATGGATCAAGAGTTTCTAAATGCCTATAGCCAACTGTTGGTGCGTACTTGTCATGCTCGCGGCGCACTGGCGATGGGTGGTATGTCGGCCTTTATTCCAGCGAAAGATCCGCAAGAAATGGCGCGTGTAACCGCCAAGGTTATCGAAGATAAGCAAAGAGAATCTCAGAACGGACACGACGGCACATGGGTCGCGCACCCTGCACTGGTTGATTTGGCAATGTCGATCTTTGATAAGCACTTAGATGGCAAAGTAAACCAAATGGATTTTCAAAGCCCAGAGCATGTGATCAATGCAGACTCGTTGCTAAAGCCTTGTGAGGGCAGTCGCGACGAAGTAGGAGTACGTAAGAATATACGCATCGCGCTGTATTACATCGAAGCTTGGATTCAAGGCTACGGCTGTGTGCCTATCTACGGCCTCATGGAAGATGCCGCGACTGCTGAGATCTCAAGAGCCAATATCTGGCAGTGGATCCACCACGGGGTAACACTCGATGATGGCCAAACCTTTACCAAATCACTATTCCACTCTTGGCTTTACCAAGAGCTAGACACGATAAAACATGAAGTCGGAGACTCGCGCTATACAGCAGGTCGATTTGAAGAGACAGCTGATCTTTTCTATCAACTTTCTACAGCCAAAGAGTTCGCTGCCTTCCTAACTTTACCCAGCTATGGGCTATTACAAGAGTCCAGTTAGGACTCTTGTACCGAGCTGAATCAGTCGATGATATTCACAACAAGCGTAATGATTGGCTGACTTAGCTTGGTACACGGCCCCTTGAAAAACTAGGAGATAACATGGGAAGTTTGACTCTACAACAAGCGTTAACCATCATTGATGGCACCTTAAAAGCAGGAAACAAGATCCACACAGAACCTTTGACGGTCGCCGTCTTAGACAGCGGTGGCAAGCTGATTTCTCTGCAACGTCAAGACGGCTCTAGCATGATGCGACCAGACATCGCGATCGCTAAAGCGTGGGGGGCACTCGCACTGGGTTGTTCCTCTAGAAAACTCGCCCAAGATGCTGACAACCGACCAGCATTTATCTCCGCCGTAAACGTGCTCGCGCACGGAAACATGGTGCCAGTTCCTGGGGGGCTACTGATTCGAGACAAGGATAAAACGGTATTGGGTGCTATCGGCGTGAGCGGTGACATTTCAGACATTGATGAAAGCTGCGCCATTAATGGTATTGGCTGCGCAGAACTGTTCAGTGATGAGATGCTGCAAGCTTAACTCGCTAACTCTCTGTACTTGAAATTCTTAGACAGGAACAAAAAAACCGAAGCGATTAGGCTTCGGTTTTTTATTGAATCTAAAGGAAGATCAGAAAAACTACTCGTACGCGCTCAACCATGTTTTCAGAAGTTGGTTGGTGTTCTTCTTCTGACTCGCAGACAATGATTTAACCAGTTTTTTCTGCATTTCGACATGTTCAGTCATCATTTGGTCAATCAGAATAAGACCATCTTTAGTTAACTGGACACTCACGCTGCGTCTGTCTTCTTTGCTGTGTTCACGACTGATCAGCCCTTTGGCTTCTAGCTTATCAAGGCGATTGGTCATCGCGCCAGATGTCAGCATCATGGATCCAATCAGTTCAGATGGCGTCAGTCGGTAAGGCTTCCCAGAACGTCGCAACGTCGCCAGCACATCAAACTCACCCAGCTTCATGTCGTATTTTTTATGAAGCTCGGCAACTTGCGTCTCCATATACTTGGCAATACGCATAATCCGACCCATCATTGCCATAGGCTCAGTATCTAGTTCGGGCTTTTCCTTTGCCCATTGCTCTACTACGCGGTCGATAGCATCCATTTGCAATCTCGCTCCGTTGTTAGTCTGATTACTTCAAACTAGTTTAACATAAAGATACTTTACAACCACTAGTTCTCAGTATACAGTTCACACAATAGTTATCTTAACGTAAAGATATTTTAAATGAACATATTATTAGCAATGATCCCCGCGTTCTTTTGGGGAACAACCTATGCAGTGACGCAATTTACGCTACAGGAGTGGCCACCATTATTATTGGGTGCTTTGCGTGCGTTACCTGCTGGTTTGTTATTGCTAGCAGTAAAACCAACACTGCCTAAAAAAGGCGAGTGGCAAATCATTTTCACACTGGGCCTTATCAATATCGCGACCTTCTTTGGCTTGATCTTCGTGATGGCGCTAACGCTGCCTTCGGCAATCTCTGGCGTGGGCATGATCTCCGTGCCGGTGTTCGCGATGATCTTCCACTGGGTAGTGAAAAAACAGCGCCCGCATCTGATTCAGGCCCTTTCGGGTATTGGCTTGATCACCTTAGCGTGGATACTGTTTAACCCAAGCCAAATTGCTCTGAACCCAATCGGTTTAGGCGCAATGTTTGCCGCAATAATGTGTATTGTCATCGGCAGCAGCATTACCAAGTCACTGGGTAACCGCATGCACTGGTGGAAGGTATTAACATGGCAACTGATTCTGGGCGGTACGATTTTGTCTGTCGCGTCTGGCGTTCATGCATTCATCGATCCGCAGCCTTATATTAACGCTGTCACTCATTTCGATACTCGTAATGCTATGGGACTCGTATGGGTTATTGGGCTAAACACAGCGCTGGGTTACGGCATGTATGTGTGGTTGCTACAGCGTATGTCGGTGGTTGATTTCACCTTCGGTGGCATCGCAAACCCAGTAGCTGGCATCGTGACCGGTATGGTGTTGATGGGTGAATCATTCACTGCAGTACAATACTCACTAATGACCGGCATGATAGTGATGTCACTGCTACCACAACTTATCCTTGCGGTAAGACAATCCAAACAAGTCAAGCCTGTTACGCAGTAGACGCAGCCTCTTAAACGTATTGTTCAAAAACGCGCCTCATTGAGGGCGCGTTTTTTGTTGCTACGCTAACAGCAATAACCCAACAGCCATACTCGTTGAGTTGACCATTCCTTAAGTTAAATTAAACCTCACAAAGAACAATGACTTTACTTTAACTATCTAAAGCGAATTTATTTTCTATAAAATAATCATACTAGAGATTTAATTTCCACAAAAAACTCAAATTAGAGATAAAAAGACAAAACTTTTCTCCGACTACCTTTCTATACTGTGCCACGTCGTTAAGGCGCCACAAGCTTATGATTTAAAATAATTATTAATGAGTAGTCACCATGAATTCGAAGTCTCTAACTATCTTGCTTTTTGTCTCTGTTTGCTTAATTTGGGGAACCACTTGGTTCGCTATGGAAGTAGCATTGCATTCTATCCCACCTATTTTTGCTACTGCGTTACGCTTTTTACTTGCAGCACCTCTGCTTGCGGTATTAGCGAAAGTCTTCAACCAACCACTGCTGTTCCCTAAAGGTAAGCGCCAATGGCTGCTTATTGTTGCGTTGATGTATTTCGCGATTCCGTTTACGTTGATGATCTATGGCGAGCAATACATCTCTTCAGGTTTAGCGTCGATCATCTTCGCCAACATGCCTGTGGCTGTGATGTTGATGTCTGGCTTATTCTTAGGTCTACGACTAGCGAAGCACCAGATATTCGGGTTGATCGCTGCTGTTGTGAGCCTATGTCTAATCCTTGGTAATGAAATGCAGATGGGTGGCGATGACTACCTAATTGGCACGGTTTGCTTAGGCCTTGCTGTTGCGATTCACGCAGTGATGTATGTGCTGGTTCAAAAGCACTGCAAAGGCATTGAAGTACTAACCTACAACGCCGTACCGAGCCTAATTGCAGCTCTATTCTTGTTCGCTGTTTCAGCTATAGGTGAAAACGTGAATATTGAATCTTTCACTTGGGATTCAATCTCTGCTGTGGTTTACCTAGGCTTTGTGGCGAGTGTTGGCGGCATTGTTGCTTACTTTAAATTAGGTCAGGTTTCGACACCTTTCCAAGCATCTATCTGCTTCCTAATTTTCCCTGTGGTTGCACTACTGATCTCTTGTTACATCAATGGTGAGGTTCTATCTGAACAGTCACTTGTAATGATGATTCCTCTACTTTGCGGCATCCTGCTAACCAAAGCACCAAAGGGAATCTTCAAGCTGCGTACCGAATTAAAAACCGTAAGAAACTGATCCGCGTGAAACCTATTTTGCGGATTAGATATACATATCCCACATAAACAAAAAGCTCCAATATCACTATTGGAGCTTTTTGCTTATTTCATAATATCGAGACCAACATTAACGCCAGCTAAACATTCGCACTTCATTACCTTCTTCAGGTGTCTTAGGAATGTTTAAAGACAACGCCAAAGAAACCGCCGCCATCGCAGCACCAATATAGAAAACCGTTGCAGGAGAAGACAACCAAATCACACCAAACACCACTGGAATAACGACCGCTGCAATATGATTGATGGTGAAAGAGACACCAGCAGTTGATGCCATGTCTGCCGGGTCTGCGATTTTCTGGAAGTAAGTTTTGATCGCCAGCGCCAATGCAAAGAACAGGTGATCGATCACGTAAAGTGCCGCCGCCCATTCCGCGCTTTGCACCAAACCATAACCGACAAACACACCAATCAATCCAACATACTCGAAGATCAACGCTTTACGCTCGCCAACCACACCGATAAATCGACCAATGCGCTTCGCAAACAAGAAGTTAAATAGGTAATTAACCAAGAACAACAATGTGACGTCGGCAGCCGAGTAACCAAACTTCTCTACCATCAAGAAGCCTGCAAACACAGTGAAGATTTGTCTTCTCGCACCGCTCATAAACGTTAGCGCGTAGTAGAGCCAGTAACGCTTCCGCAGTACCAACTTCTTATTCTGTGGCGTCTTGGTTTGAAACTCAGGGAAGCCAAAGGTCATCACCAAAACTAAAACAAAACCAATTCCGCCAGTGATGCCATACACCCAAGCAAAGTCGAGTTTGAGTTGCTCTAACATCACCCAAATAGAGCCATAAGTGATTAAAGATGCCAACGCGCCAACGGAGATCATCTTACCTAGCATCTCTGGCGCTTCTTCTTTACTCAACCATTGCAGTGACAAAGACTGCTTCAGCGTTTCAAAATAGTGAAAGCCCGTCGACATTAAAATGGTAGTCAGCAACAATCCAGTGAGTGAGGGGAACAGACCCGTAATCGCGGTGCCTACAGTGAGCATCGCCAGCGATATCAACATGAAGCGTTGCTCACGAATGAATGCCAACACAAACACTACGGTAAACGCTAAGAAACCCGGGATCTCACGCACACTTTGCAGCAAGCCAATATCCGCACCATCAAAGTTCGCCTTCTCAATCACGAAGTTATTAAGTAAAGCCATCCAGCTCGAAAACGCGATCGGTACAACAATCGAAATCAGTAATAAAAAGTTTTGCGGCGTTTTCCAACTCGCGGTTCTATCGAACATTGACGGACTCCTGTTCGTCTAATTGAGTGAGCACTCGTAAGGTCAACTGCTCAGTATAAGGGTTAATCTTCCAATGCTCTGGGCTCCAGCCTTTTACGAAACGTTGGAAATCGGCCCACGCCACGTAAAACATTGGTCGCCATGCTGCTTCTACCTCATCAAATGAAAGGTGTGGCTGATAGTACGCCAATGCCTCTTTCAAGTAGTGGAAGTAAGCATCTAGTACTTCTGATTCAAGCTCTGCGCAATCTTGTGGCCTAATCGCGCTGCTCATGAACAAGGCGACGTCTTTCATCGCACAGCCGTAACCCACATATTGGAAATCGACCGCAGCTGCTCGCTCGCTTTCAGAATCAAAACAAAAATTGGCGAGCTTGGCATCGCCATGTACCAAGGTTTGATATGGACACTCTTTGAGTAAACGGTCGATGTGCTTGGCTTGATTCTTCAATGGTAAATCAGCCAAGGCATTGAGCTCATCAGGACGTGTATCTAGATGCCAATAAGTACCGACTTGCCACAATGATGACAACTGCTCTTGATTGATATTGATATGCTTTGCGTGAAAGTTAGCGAGCCATTTAAGGCAAGCATCGCGTTGTTTTTGCTCTTCTCGTGTGTAACTAGGTGCCTGATAGTCAGAAGCAGCAAGAACATCAAAATGAGAGGTTAACGGAAAACCTATATCCGCTAAGTCTTGCATCACTATCAGCCACTCATTCTCTTCTAGTTCACATTGCAGCCCAACAGGTACAGGGCAGCGCTCGTCCCATTGTTGGGTGAATGACTGATACCAAGCTGTTTCCACTTGGTAAGAGTGTACCTTTCGTTGGTGAGAGAGTTTGGTATTCCAACCCTTTGGGTGTTCAGCTTTATCTGGCAACGCGACATGTTTAACAATCACACTCTTGAGTTCCGCACTGCTTTCTTGAGAAAAGACTAAGCGAACTAACTCGCCATATCCACCCCATAGGCGTTGAATCACTTGGACATCAAACCCTTCATGACAACCCAGCGAGGTCGCTATTTTTTGATAAAGCTCATTTTGATAAAACTCTTGTTGATAAAGCTCTGGCTGATTTTGACTTGAACCCGCTTCAGGTTGAGCTCGATTATTCGACGATATTGATTGAGACATATTACTCGTTGTTATGCTTTATCGGATAGAAGGTGTGACCACTGTGGCTGCCTATTCATGTAGTGAACCACATAGCTACAAACCGGCACAATTTTGAAGCCCGCTTGTTCAATTTCAGGCAATACCGACTCCATCATCACCTTCCCAAAGCCCTTGCCTTGCAGTTCATCAGGAATGCGTGTCGACGTGATATGTAGTACATCTCCGTCCTTTTGATACTTAACGACCGCGAACTGGTTGGGTTCTAACTCTACCGTGATCTGGTTCACTTCTTGATCCCATTTTACTGCCTGCATTCTCAACTCCTGCAAATAATTGATACGACAAACAATAAAAGTTTGAAGTATGAGTTCCTTGTAATAGACTAGCGCAAGTGCATATAAATAAAACTAAGTACTTACAAACACAGCAAATAATTCAGTGCAATCGGCTTAATATAAAATCAGCAATGATAAAAGGCACTCTATAAATCTATGTGAGTACGTCCACTAAATCTAGCACGTAATAACCCCTTGTTAGCAAGTTACCAATATAACTAACAGACGCATGTTGGCGCATGGAGAACATATAATGAACGCACCCCTGAAGAAGCCTTTGGAGCATAATCAGGCACTTCAAGACCCTCGTAATCGCACCGTTTCCACTATCAATAGCACTGATGCACTGGCCATGATTGAGCACGGCAGTGAGCTGACATTAAATGTCTCGACTCCCGTTGGCACGAAGTTTCTCGCTACCACCAAGTTTATCGGAACGCACAGTGATAACTGTATTGTGGTTGAGGTTCCCGAGGTATCCAATGAAGATCTGAACTTTTTCTTTCAAGAAGGTTTTTGGATGACTGCTCGTGCGTATTCTCTACGAGGTGAAGGCGCGCTTATCCACTTTAGAAGCCAAATTCATCATAAGATTGGTGAACCCTTCCCTATTCTTGTGCTGTCTACACCAAGCACGATGCAAGTGACTCAGCTACGTAAAGAAACACGCTATGAAGTGAATCTAGCTTCAAGAATCATCTTCAACGACCAGCGAGCAAACTGTGAGATAAGAGACTTATCAAAAAGTGGTTGTCGTTTCGTTACCTCGCCGACCTCTCGTGCGATTCAGATTGCCGATCGAGTGTCTATTGAGATAACCCCTGAGAACTACAACGGACCACTGATTCCGCCATTGCGAGGCATCGTCTGTAACCTACAGAAATCGACGCACTACGCTCGATATGGTGTTGAATTTGATGATATTGGCCGAGCTAACGCCAAACACTTGTTGGCAAAACTGAAGTTCGATGGCACCAAGCTCTGCTTGCGAAACGGGTAACGCCTTTAAGACGCGACTTTCACCGAATACAAATAGCTCACTGGCAAACCAAATCGTAACCAACAAAAAAGCCATCGACTCTAGAATCGATGGCTTTTGCGTTTTGGCTGTTTATCTGCTTGTTTAGCTAGCTAATTAGCTATCAAACTATGTATCGATGTATCGATGTATCTATGTATCTATGTATCTATGTATTCAAGCTATTTACGCAGTGCGTTCAGTTTAGCTTGGGCGATACCAAAGATGGTATCAATTGGATAGCTACCCTCATCACTTGCTTCACCAGCGGCTTTGCCTGTGAACAGCTCAATTGCTTCTGTTACATGGTCAATCGCCCAGATATTAAACTCGCCCTTTTCAACCGCTTTCACGATATCGCTACGCAGCATCAGGTTGTGAACATTTGAACGCGGGATGATCACCCCTTGTTCGTTTGAACGCCCTTTGATTTCACACACATCAAAGAAACCTTCAATTTTCTCGTTCACACCACCAATAGGCTGAGACTCACCAAACTGGTTCATCGAGCCTGTAATCGCGATGTCTTGACGGTTTGGCTGCTTAGAAAACGCTGACACCACCGCACAGAACTCAGCCATACTCGCACTGTCACCATCGACGCCACCATACGATTGTTCGAAGGTGATGTTAGTGGTGAGCGGGACTTTGGCTGTCTTGCCAAATACGGAAGAAAGGTAAGCCGACAAGATCATCACGCCTTTTGAGTGAATGCTGCCACCTAAGTCTACGTTTCTTTCGATATCAATCACTTCACCATCGCCGTAAGCCGTGGTGGCAGTAATTCGGTTTGGCGCACCGAACATGTGATCGGTGGTGCTTAATACAGACAGAGCATTCACTTGCCCAACCGCCTGACCATCAACATGGATCAGTGTTGTGCCGTTGGTAAACGTCTCCATCACACTGTCTTGCAGTCGTCCGACACGCATCTGTTGGTTAGATAACGCTTGGTCGACGTGTGTTGCTCGAATCAGGTTCGACTTTGAACCTCTCGCCACGTAGTTTGACTCACGAAGCAGATTAGCAATGTGTGCCGAGTGCAGAGACAATTTACCTTGGTCACCCGCCTGACGAGAGCTGTGCTCAATGATGCGAGCGATCGCTTTACGGTCACAATGCAGCATGTTGTTGTCGTGCACGATACTCGAAATAAAGCGCGCGTAGTGCATTTCAGAATCGGGAGTACGCTTCATCTCATCTTCAAAATCGGCCGTCACACGGAACAATTCACCAAACTCTGCATCGTAGTGTTGCAGCAGTTGGTAAGTTCGGTAGTCGCCAAACAGGATGATCTTGACGTCCAATGGAATCGGCTCTGGATCAAGCGATACCGCGCCCGTTAAGGTCACCTCTTTCTCTAATGAAGTGAAGCTCAATTGACGTGAACGCAGCGCTCGTTTCAAGCCTTCCCAAACGTACGGCTGCTCAAGTACCTTCACCGCATCCATCAGCAATACGCCACCGTTAGCTCTGTGTAAGCTACCTGCACGAATCAATGAGAAGTCTGTAAAGACAGTGCCCTTGAACGTTGCCGTTTCTACATAGCCAAACAGAGAGTGATAATTTGGATTCTCTTCCACCACGATCGGCAGAGTCTCCTCCTTTTGGCTTACAATCACGTTAACCTTGTAGCGACGCGGCATTTTCTTATCCAAAGAAGCGGTTGCAACTTCGGCTTGCTCAGTGCTCTCTTCTAAGAAGATGTCAGCGTTGTCGACAATGTCTTTACGCAGTGCCGTTAGGTACTTTTTAATGTCTGGATATTGGCTGTAATCCTTCTTCAATTGCTTGATGAAGTGCGTGATCACGTCTCGCGCCGTATCATCATTCAGTTTTTGAATTTTCTCAGTGTACGTTTCTTCAAGTTCCGTCAACTCACGAGAAATGGTTCGCAGACCGACTTCCAATCCATCAATGGTTTTATCGAACTGGTCTTGCTCTTCCGGCGAAAGCAGATCAAAGCTCTCTTCGGTATGAAGATCATCACCATTCATGGCCACAAACTGGTAATCACCCTGAGTGGTGATCGTCAGGTTAATGCCCTTGTCTTTCGCTTCTTGACTAATGCTTTCTAACGCGGCTTGTTGCTTAGCTGCTAATTGGTTTTTAAGCCTGTCAGCACGGCTAAAGTACATCTCGTTATCAAATGCTAGAGGCATACCTTTCAGCAGTTTACGCATCAATTTTTCAATATCTTGCTTTAAGCTGCTGCCAACGCCACGAGGCAATTTCAGTACCTTAGGTGTACGAATATCTTCGAAATTCGCGATATAACACCAATCAAAAAGCTCCTGCACTTCTTGAGGGTGACGGTTCAGATAGCGCAAGATCATGGTGCGTTTACCCAGACCATTTCGCCCTATCGCATAAATGTTGTAACCCTTTTCCTTGATTGACATCGCGAACTCAACGGCTTTTTGTGCCCGTTCCTGCCCGACGATTTCGTCAATTGGAGCCAGTTCTTTGGTCGACTTACATGGTAGCTTATCTAAATCCGCTACCTGATACAGCTGTTCTGTATTGAGTCTTTGCATCGCCATCGCCGCCTCCTTAGTCCTTCATTACTTGGGTGTAGATAAAATCAGTGTAGATGTAATTTCCTACAAATTTAGTGACTTACGCTACACAGCTGTTCAACTGAACAAATAACACACAATTTAAGCCATTTTTAGGAATAGCTCGTCATTTAATTCACCAACTTAACATGTGAATGATTTTAATTTGCAATTGATAATAAATATCATTAACATTTTCTGATATTATAAATTGAGGATGTGGATATGGAAATTGAACGATGCTGGATGCACTACCTAAAAGCTGAACAGTTAATGGAACAAGGTCACTGGCCAGAAGCACAACGCCTTTATGGTGATGTTCTAACCTCACTTCCTCATCACATCCAAGATGCAGCATACCAAAGCGATATCAAGCCTTGCCAATTTGCCTGCTTGCTTGCCGGGTTAAGAGACGCGAGCGTCGCTCAATCAGAGATACTCAACCGATTAGGTCAGCACCAACAAGCCTTCGATACCTTGAATCAATCTTACGCTCTGATGCAATTTATCTCTCTGGAGAACACTGAGCTGATTCAACGTACCTTTGGGTTATTGGAAAAGCAGAGCGAAGGTTTGCTCAATCACCTGATCGCTTTTTGCAGCGCTCAGCGCAGTTCGCATTGGATGCTCGAACTAGAACAAATTCAACGTGCTCATCACCATTTTGGGCAACTTAAAACAACGTCAGAAGTTCAATCTTCACCTAATGTCTTAAATTGATAAGGATATATCATGTCGGACCGGGCTCTTCTTAAAGTCAATAACCTCTCCGTTAGCTTCAAAACCAACGATGGAATCGTTGATGCGGTGAAAAAGGTTAACTTTACCCTTAAATCCAGCGAAACCTTGGCCATTGTTGGTGAATCAGGTTCTGGTAAATCTGTCTCTTCCAACGCACTGATGCGTCTACTTCCAGACAACGCCATTATTGATCCGCAGTCTCAAATTGAGTTTGAAGGCGAGTCTGTTCTCGAAAAATCAGAGCGTGAAATGCAGTCGATTCGTGGCGATAGAATCGGCATGATCTTTCAAGAGCCGATGACATCTTTGAACCCATACCTTCGCGTGGGCACACAAGTGGCAGAAGCTATTATGTGGCATCGTAAAGTGTCAAAGTCTCAAGCCAAACAGCGAGTGATTGAGCTGTTTAATCTTGTGCACTTGCCAATGCCAGAAAAGTCGTACACCAAGTACCCTCACGAATTTTCGGGTGGTCAGCTGCAACGCATCATGATCGCAATGGCGCTGATTAATGAACCGGATATCCTGATTGCTGACGAGCCTACAACTGCATTAGATGTAACGGTTCAAGCTGAAGTGCTTGCTCTTATCAAAGAGATCCAAGGCAAGATGGGAATGGCAATTTTGTTCATCACCCATGACTTAGGTGTGGTGAAACACTTTGCAGACCGCGTGCTAGTGATGTGTAAAGGTGAGATCGTAGAAGAAGGGATGACTCAATCTTTGTTCGATAGTCCTAAACATGATTACACAAGAATGCTCATTAACTCGATTCCGAAAGGCGCTAAGGTTCCTGTTGAGGCGACAGCCCCAGAACTATTGTGTGCTGACGACATCCGAGTTCAGTTCTTGGTGAAATCACACTTTATCAAGAGTAAAAGCCAGTACTTCGAAGCCGTAAAAGGCATTTCGTTGAATCTTAAACAGGGCGAAACCTTGGGTATTGTTGGTGAATCCGGATCAGGAAAATCAACACTGGGACGAGCGTTAATCGGCTTGCTGCCAAGTACCGGACGTATTGTTTACAAAGGCCAAGACGTTAGCTTATTAAATGATAAAGAGCGTCACAAGCTCAAGAAAGATGTCCAAATGGTGTTCCAAGATCCTTATGGTTCTTTATCACCACGCATGACAGTTGGGGAAATCATCACCGAAGGCTTAACGGTGCATCAACCTCATCTATCCAAGCAAGAACGTTTAGAAAGAGCGCGCAAAGCATTGATTGAAGTTCGCTTAGAGCCGAATTCAATAAACCGTTATCCGCATGAGTTCTCTGGCGGGCAAAGACAACGTATCGCGATTGCTCGCGCACTGATTCTAGAGCCCTCTTTCATTTTGCTGGATGAACCGACTTCAGCACTCGATCGCTCAGTACAACTGACCGTGATTGACCTGCTGAAAGACATTCAAGCCAAGCACAATATTGGCTTTCTGTTCATCAGCCACGACCTCTCGGTAGTGAAAGCACTGTCGGATCGTGTACTGGTGATGCAGAAGGGTGAAGTGATGGAAGAAGGGTCTGCAGAAGAGATTTTCAATGCACCGAAAAATGACTACACCAAGAAGTTAATCGCAGCGTCATTCGACTTAGAAAATAAATCGAAAAAAAATGCGGCGTAACGGGAACTAATCAACATTAACAGCGTCTTATATGTACATTCTGAATAATCTCCTAATGGATTGAAATCTAGAATGGATATAGCAAAACTGGTTTGGCCGCCAAAAGAGAAATGTCGCATGGATGCGACATTTTTCGTTTCTGAAGGGAAATAATGTGTCTTTGACTGTAACTCCCTATGATTCAATCATTTCACAACTAACGATACAGAGACTTGGTCGACTCTCTGACGATTAAATCTATCGGTGGTAGTCGTGCTTCATGCCTCTCACCTGAAAGTAAGTTCAAAATCGACTGAGCACACACCTCTCCAATCTCTTCAATTGGCTGCCTTAATGTTGTTAACGCAGGTGTGAAATACTTAGACGTTGGCAAGTCATCAAACCCAATCACTGACACATCTTCTGGCACTTTGTAGCCGTGATCATGGAGCGCCTTAATAGCGCCGTAAGCCGTTTGATCATTGGCAGCAAACAGGGCTGAGAAGTGAATCTTAGATTCAATTAATTCCACGGTTTTCTCATAGCCAGTTTCACTACTGAAATCCCCTTGCTTGACGAGCTTTGGCATCACCTTAATGCCCGCCTCTTGCAGCGCTTTCTTATAGCCTTCAAAACGATTACCCGCATCTGGTTGACTCGAAAGCCCTTTGATATGGGCGATGTTCACATGCCCTTGTTGTAATAAGTGAAGCGTCGCCATGTAACCGCCTAGCACATTATCGATATTGATTGAACGAACGTTGTCTTCAGCGAAATCATAACCGACCGCGACAATCGGGATGTCTTGCGCGTACTTGGCAATATCCTCTTTGGTGATGCTGCCTGTTACGATGATCATTCCATCGACATTGCTCTTAGCCAGATACTCTAAGGCGTGCATTTCTAACTTTTTCTGCCAATGCCCTGTCGCGATTACTAACGAATAACCTTGAGCGATCAGTGTTTTCTCCATGTCATTGAGAATACGGCTGGTATAAGGGCTGTCAGGGTGTTGCACCAACACACCAATGGTGAGTGAACGTCGGTTGGTGTTTTCTTGCATTTGAAAATTAGGTTTGTAGCCAGTGTCTTTAATCGCTTGCTCGATGTTCTGGCTTTTATCATCCGACACATAAGTGGTTCGATTAAGAAAACGAGAAACTGTGCTCGGAGAAACACCAGCCAGTTTTGCTACATCGTATACTGTTGTTTTTTTTGTTTTAGTGCGCATCTCGAACCCCTAATCAAGTGACATTCGGGGAGCTTTAAGCTCCCCATCAGTTTCAACCTGCATACCACTGCTTTAGCTGAAAATCGTGTCATTAAGTTAATACAAGTAGGCGAAGATCATCCCCGGTCTAAAGTAACGACCAGCCGTATATTTCAAGCCAGTACTCAGTAACCATTTGTGTAAGCCTGCCAGCTTTTCTAACGGAATTTCACCGCTCACCATTTTAACAAAATTATCAGTATCTTTCGTCAATGTTGGATTGATCCGACCGTCAGACAGCACACAGTTTTGACATTTAAGTACACTTAGCCAGTTTTTCGCATCATTTTGCGTCAATTTAAAGGCTTCTATAAGATATTTCTCATTGACAGACACAGAGCAATTGAACCCTTCTGGCGCTGCAAATGGAATTTTTGAATAGTCATACAGCGCGGTATACACGGTATCCATCAATGTTTCTGCTTGCTGAGATTTACCCGCCAGACTCAACGCCGTTGCGACACTAAACTGCACACCAATCCATACGTCTTGTGCTTGGAACGCTTCATGCGGCGAACCATCGGCCAACGTCATATTCGCAACCCCAAGCTTAGGGCTGTTAATCTCAAAGTTGTGCTTATAAACATAGTCTAGTGCGCGTTGGATGTTCTCTTGCGGAAAAATACCCTCGAGTCCGATGAGTTTTAGATAACTGTCGGCCAACAAGGCATCACCAAAACTGTTGTCAGAATCTGGCACTAAATCTAAGTATTCTTGAGTAAAGGCTTGTGGCGCCGTCTCACTCAGCAAGCGTTTCTTAGAGACTCTTTGAGATACCTTACTGATGCTGATGGAAGTATCCGTTTCATTGAGATAGGTATTGAGCGTGTTCTTGTCAGCAATCGCATCACCAGTCAATGAAAGTCCTAAGGTTTCCAGAGCTTGATAGCCTTCACCTGTTAAATGCTTAGCTTGAACTGGCGTCACGAAGAAGTGGTAGTAACCCTCTTTGTCATCCCACAAGCTTTGCTCAACCGTGGCTAACGCCTTTTTAGAACGCGTTAAGTAACCGCTAGCTCGCACGCTTTCACCCATCAATTGTGCAAGTTCACTCGCCGCTTGCAAGCCAGCAACCCAAAGGCTCGCACAATAAATTGAGATGCCATGTGACGCTAGGTTATCAAAGGTATCGTCTGTGCCACGGGTTAGCGGCAAATCATCACCCTCAGCGATCAAATTCGATAAGAAATCGATGCTTTCAGTTACCGCTTGCCAGCACTCATTAACCACAGAGAGATCTTGGGTGTTTTGGTAATGGCGGTACACCATCAGAATGTATTTCGGCGCTAAGTCCTTCCACTCTTTCACATTGTGCCAACTGTAAGCATCGGGCTGAATGTCGAATGGGCTACCCAAATCGTGGATTACCGCACCTCGAATAGCACGCACACCTTGGTACTTTTCATCAATCAATTCAGCATTCGGTGTCGCTTCATATTCCCAGTAACGGCGCTGAGTGAAGTCTTCAGCCAAAATCGCTTTTGAGAACTCTTTCATTACGCAGCCATCAAGCTCCGGCAGCAAGTAAAGCAGTGAAAACGAGCCGTAAAAATACACATCCAGAGAGTTAAAGAATGGGTAGTCGACACACTCTTTTACTAAGAATTTATCTTCTTTGTCCCATACCGTTGATTCCGCTAGGAAAGACAATGAATTCATCGCCATCGTCGCATAGCGAAGTGCCGATTCAGGCTGCGAGATCTTGTTTTGAGCTTGCTCTAGAAAAGTTGTTTGTTGTTCGACGATCTGCTGCTCAATGGTTTCGAGCTTAGGCAACATGTCTTCTAACATAGGTAATGCAGGCTTTACTTGCGGGTAGAATTGCGTGTAAGCCTTATCTGAGTGCCAACCATTAAGCATGACTTTGCTGTGAGCCATCACCTGTGCAAAACGCAGGTCAACAGACTCGCCAGGTTCCAATTCAACCTGAACCACCACCAATGCGCTCAATGCTTCACGCCCCGTGTAAATTCCTGTTTGGAATTCCGCGTTGGTACGGCCTGTTTTCAGTGCGAACTCTGTTTGCTGAGCTGTCTTAGAGGTATAAAGCGTTGGTTTGACAGAAATCGAAACCTTACCAGATTCAGTCAAATGGTTATCCGCTTGAACACCAAACACCACTTCGCCTTCAATATCGCTTTGATAAGGCGATTGGCTAGACAATTGAACACCCGTAAAGCTGTGTCTTTCACCCTTTAAGTTAACCACTTCATGCTGCTGAGCAATCGGATTTTGAGACAAGGTACATGCCGAATCCTGAATACCATCACGGCCTTTTTGGTAGGTTGAACCAATCAAGTTTTGTAGAGGCTGAGCAAGCGTAATCACGCGTGTTTGCGATGAATTATTGGTTAATTCGAAGTGATTCCAGTGCATCGGTAAAGAGCAAAGGCGTTTGTTCTCTTTAACGATCGGAGAGACGACCTTACGCTTTATATTAATATCTTCGAAGCTACTGTATTTATATTCAGCTAATGGATACAAAGCTTGATATTCTATATCCTTGCCATTAACACTATCTATATCACGGCCATTGATATTATCCATATCATTATTATCACCCGCAGTAAGTGATAATAATCTCGTTGTATCATTTATTAATAAACCATTAAAGAAATCTAAGGCTACATATAATTGACAAATAGTTGAACCTGAATATTCTTCAATCAACAATTGAGTCTTATTTGAAAATTCAACGTTCCATTTTGTAAAGTTAGTTTTATTTTCTTGGTAGAAGCGACCATTTTTTAATGCTGTTTGAATGAGACTAATCGCATTCGACATTTCTCTACTTTCAATCTTTTTTCCATCGAACAAAGCCGGATAAAAGTTCAGGTGAACGCTTAGCTCTTGTTCATTAAGAACTTGCAGCGTGTCGATGGTTGGCACATTCATCACTGACGCATAAAAATCATTAAAATTAATAACTTGCTCTGAACAATCGACAAAGATTCCCGGAATAAAGCTGAAGTTAGGCGTGTTGCCGTTTGGTGTGAGTGTAAATGTGTTACCAATTCCGCCGACCGCCATACCGGTATTTTCTGGTGTAGTCGAAATTGGCGTGTACCAAGGTTGAATAAATTCAACTGCATCACCTTTTTTACACAAGTGTTCTGAATTTCCTGAGTAGCTCGTATATGGAATTTTATTATTCATTTTAAAACCGCCATTGAATATTTTTTTCTTCTTGTTAATATCTTTTAAAAATGGAGACATCAACATGTTTAAAATTATAAATGAAAAATTTGGAAATATTGACTCTGTCACATTAATAAACCACCAACATGGTATAGAACTTCAAATAATCAATGGATTTGGTGCTGTTATTAATAAGTATATCGTAAATAACAGTCCATTCTCTTTTATTTGTGGTTATCAGAATTATGATGAACTGATCAACCAACATCCGTTCTTTTCCCGCAGTGCTAAATTATTCCCTTTTCCAAATCGTTTAAACTTAGGTCGCTACAGTTTCGACAACCAAAACCATCAACTCCCAGCTAACTTCCCTTGGTCTGATCACGCCGTACATGGCTTGCTCTACAACCAACCTTTTTCAATCAAAAACAGCGCAGCCAATGAAAAATCAGCCAGTGTGACGCTGCAATATCAGACATCATCTTTACACCCTGCTTTCCCGTTCGCTTTTAACCTTGAAGTCACCTTCACTATCGACACAACGGGTAAGCTCTCTTCCTCAACGACCGTCTCTAATCTGGGTGATTCAGCCTTCCCATTCGGTGATGCTTGGCACCCTTACTTTTCACTCGGCACTGAGCTAGCACAATGTGGACTCGCTATGTCGCCTTGCACTGAGGTCGTACATGAGAACGACCTACCCAATGGTGAAAAACAGGCTTTTGACCGTTTGTCTTTGGGTGACTCCCTGACCAGTCAAAGCCTAAACCACTGCTTTGAATTTGATTCGAAGGCAACCAACCAACTGACTTTGACACACTCAGATTCATCAGCCGCAATTCATTATCAACAAGATGCAAGCTACCCATTTGTTCAGCTATACACTCCGACAAGTGAGCAAAGCATTGCAATAGAGCCCATGACTTGCCCTGCCGATGCATTCAATAACCAGATTGGCTTATTAACGCTTAGCCCGAACCAGTCTCAAACCTTCACTTGGCAATGCCAAGCCAACTATCAACCCAACTAAGGCAAGCAAAGTAAGACAGCCGCTGAATGCGAAATCAGCCCCCAGAGAACGCATTGCTAACGAAACAACGCAACGAAAGAACCAAACTAAAGAACCAAACTAAAGAAGCAATAAAGGGCGCATAAAGCGCCCTTCTCTTTGTTAACCTAAAATCACCTCGATGGTGTGCTCACCAGAGGTAAACACTGGCGCTTTATTACCTGAAATTAGGTCACCGTTGACCTTCATCTCTGCCACTCCCTTACACACGTTATTTGGGTTGGTAACATGGATATTGTAGGTCGCGCCACGGAACTGACGACGCACTTTGAATTCAGGCCACTCAGCAGGAATACATGGGTCCACCAGCAAGCCATCCACTTCAGGACGAACACCCAGAATCCACTGCGTACCCGCAACGTATGTCCAAGATGAAGTACCAGAAAGCCACGCATTTCGGCCTAAACCAAATTGCTTATGTTCATCACCCAAAATGTTTTGTGGGTAGCAGTAAGGCTCAGATTCAAAGGTATCAATGTCATCATTCTTAGAAGCTGGGTTGATTTGACGGTAGTACTCGTAAGCACGCTCACCGTTGCCTATTTTCGCTTCTGCGATCATCACCCAAGGGTTAGAGTGCAGGAAGATACCGCCATTCTCTTTTGCACCTGGTGGGTAAGTTGAAACACCACCTAGCTGAGGATCAAAGCCGTTGTAACCCGGTGTTGAAAGCTTGATGCCATTGGTAGTGTTTAGTTTGTTGTAAACCGAATCCAGCGCCTGAGTAGCACGCTCTTGAGTCGCAAAACCAGAGATCACCGGCCAGCTTTGACCGTTGGTGTAGATCTGCCCTTGCTCATTTTTATGAGAACCGATCGGCAAGCCCTGCTCATCAAAGTAACGAACAAACCATTCGCCATCCCAGCCACACTCATTGACCGTGCTCTGCATCTGTTGGTACTGATCGTTAAACTTAGCCGTCAGTTGCGCTTCACCACGCAGCTCACACAAATCCAACATGTCGAGCAGTGCTTTGCCGTACATGTTCGCCACCATCATCGACTCAGCACCCGTTGGCAGGTTCACCGTGTCGTTCCAGTCAGCAAAACCTAACAACGGTAGGCCGTGCTCACCAGTATTGGTATAAGTAAATTCAATCGCGCGGCACAGGTGGTTCCAAACCGTTCCCGTTTCGACTGGGTTACCCGCTTTGTCTTTTTGATAAAACGGGATCTCTTTATTCAAGAAGTCTGCATTGCCCGTTTCTTTCACATATTGCGTGACCGCGTAGATGATCCACAGGTGATCATCGCCGTAATAATCAGGGCGATCTTCTTCTTCTCGCGAGTCACCCGCGTTCGCTTCCATGGTTGATGGGAAGAACTGGTGCATCGCAGAACCGTTGGTGTTTTGCACAGACAACAGACGCTCGATAAACTCACGCGCCTCTTCCGGCATGTGAGTAATTACGCCTAAAATATCTTGCGAAGAATCACGGAAACCGATGCCACGTGCGCCATAGCCAAGCTGGTACAGAGACAGGTAACGAGACCAGTTTTTAGTGGTGTGACACTGACGTGGGTTATGTACGTTAAGCATCGAGTTCATAGCAGGGTCTGGCGTTTCAACCTGAACCGCTTGTAGGTAACCATCCCAATGTTCAGCCAGTTCAGCGAAAGCTGAATCAACCACTTGATGGTCACGATATTTAGCCAGCAGAGGAAGTGCAGCTTCTAGGCTCTGTTCTTGCGCGATTTGTACGACCGTACGTTCTGTCTGCTCTGGAGATAACCAACCCAAACGCAGGTTAAGCGCGCCAATGTTGTCACCACGCAAACACTCAGTATTGCCAAGCTCATCGTTTTCTAACGCTTGCGGGGCAGCCCATGTGCCGTAACCAAATTGACCAAGGAATGATTGGCGATCACCATCAAACGACGTCGCAGGGCGATCCGCTGTCATCAGATTTACCGCGTAGTCGCGCTTCATGAAGGCATACTGCTCAAGCACAGTATGACCCGACTCTTGCTGGTGCGCTTTCAGCGTCATGGTTTGTGGAACCCAATCAGCATTAAGTAGCTGCTTAAGCGCATCAAAGTGTGTGAACTCATACACAGGAACCACATCAACGTGCAGGGCTTTATCTGAAATGTTGGTGACTTTGATGTCTTGTAACAGCACTTGGTCAGCTTTTGGCACGAAGAATGTCGCTTCACAACGCACACCAAACGCTTCTGCAATGATGGTGGTGTAAGACAAGCCAGTGTGGTTTTCAAACTTATCAAGCGGCTTCAGAGTCGGTGTATAGAAAGGTGAGAACACCTCTACGTTACCCGCTTCGTCACGCACCTTGAGGTATAGGGTCGAGCCTTTGAAGTCTGAGTTTGGCAGTTGTGCAATGTACTTGGTGATACGGTTCAGTGCCGGATCGCCCTTACACAACAACACGCCACCGTTGCTATCAACAATGCCACCGAAATCTAATGTGCCAACATAGTTACACCATTTGATTGGTGTGCACGGCGTGGTTGCTACGTATTCTTTGTTTTTATCGTCAAAATATCCGAATTTCATCATCACTATCCCTAGCCCCTCCCAAATCAGGAGGAGCCAAAACAATTTGTCGTAAGTTGGTTGGTGTCAGCTCAATGACTGACTTAGCCGTTTGAGTCAGGCTTCTCTCACTCGCCCTTGCAGATCAACTGGCTGTTGCAAAATAACTAGCTCTTGCAAATCAGCTCGCTAGCGAGTTCTCACTCAATGCATCAAACAAGTGGAAAGCATCCAAATCCAAGTAAAGCGTCAGATCTTTTACATCCACTTCAGCGGCTTGGGTTTCAACCATCAGCGGTTGACCGCCAATTTCTGTTTTCAGAAGAATGCTCGCGCCTAGTAGTTCCTTGTCTTTGATTTTCACAGGGAATGGCAGCACGCGGTCGTGGGCAACTTGCTCGGCACGTAGGTGAATATCTGTTGGACGAACACCAAAATGCAGAGCTAGGTTCTTAGATGCCAGAGACTTAAAGCGCTCAGGCAGTGGGATATGAACATCGCCGATTTCAACGAAGTACTCGCCTTCTTTTTCAATCAGTTTTGCTTCCAACATGTTCATTGATGGGTTACCAATGAATTGCGCGACAAACTTGTTTGCCGGACGCTGGAACACCTCGGTTGGTGTACCAACTTGAGCAACATATCCGTCTTTCAGGATCACGATGCGATCCGCCAATGTCATCGCCTCGATCTGATCGTGGGTTACGTAGATCGTGGTGGTTTTTAGTTCACGGTGTAGATGTTTGATCTCTTCACGCATCACGCCACGAAGTTTTGCATCTAGGTTAGACAGCGGCTCATCAAACAAGAAAACCTTAGGCGTACGAACCATCGCACGGCCCATTGCCACACGCTGACGCTGACCACCAGAAAGCTCTTTCGGCTTACGGTTCAGTAGTGGATCAAGCTCTAGCATTTTCGCCGCTTTTAGCACTTCTACGTCGATTTCTGCTTTTGGCATGCCCTTCAGCTTCAGAGCAAATGCGATGTTCTCGTACACTGTCATGTGCGGGTACAGTGCGTAGCTTTGGAATACCATCGCCAAGTCACGGTCTTTAGCGTCGACTTTATTCATCAGCTTGCCGCCAACCACGATGTCACCAGAGCTGATGCTTTCAAGGCCAGCAAGCATACGTAGCGTTGTCGATTTACCACAGCCAGATGGGCCAAGGAAAACCACGAACTCACCGTCTTCAACCGTAAAATCAAACTCTTTGACGACTTCAACATCACCGAATGATTTTTTGATGTTCTTAAATTCTACTTTAGCCATTATCTGTTCTCCTCAGCGCGCTCTTGAAGCATGTTTCGGTACGCAATTGCGCTCTGTTTCAATGTTCTTTCTTGGGTGGTGTAATCAACATGGACAATGCCAAAACGCTGGCAGTAGCCGAATGCCCACTCAAAGTTATCCATCAGGCTCCAAGCGAAGTAACCGTCGACTTTCACACCCGCTTCAACCGCGTTGTGAACCGCTTCGATATGACCTTGGAAATAACGAACTCGTTGGTCGTCCATTACTTGTCCATTAACACGCTCGTCGTTACCTGCTGCACCATTCTCTGTGATGTAGATAGGTGGCATATTTTCGTAGCGAGCATCCAGTCTTACCAATAAATCGGTTAAACCTTGTGGGTTGATTTCCCAGCCAATGTAAGTGTGTTCAGCATCGGTTTGTTTCACCGATTCAATGTCGCCGTTCTCATTAAAGCGAGCGACATTGCGTGTGTAGTAGTTGATACCGATGTAATCAACCGGGGCGCTTATGATGTCTAGGTCGCCTTCTAAAATCATCGGCATGTTCATCGCTTGGCGGTCGACGACTGGCAGTGGGTATTCACCTTTCAGTACAGGGTCGATGAACCAGTGGTAGTTCTCTGCTTCACAGTAGTCTGCAGCGCCTTGATCTTGCGGTGTCAGTGGGTAAGCCGGAGTCGCGTTAAATACCACACCATGCTTAGCGTGAGGCGCATTTTTGCGAAGAATCGGCATCGCCAAACCATGACCTAGCATTAAGTGATGAGAAGCCAAGAAGCCTTCTTTTTCACCCTTAATACCCGGAGCATGCTCGCCCCAACGGTAGCCTAGGAACGCAGATACAAACGGTTCGTTCAATGTGGTGTAAACATCAATTTTGTCGCCAAAGTAGTTACTCACCACTTCTGCATATTCTGCAAACTTGTAAGACGTTTCACGGTTTAACCAGCCGCCTTTGTCTTCAAGGTATTGCGGTAGATCCCAGTGGTACAAAGTCACATACACTTTCATGCCACGAGCATGACACTCGTCGATGATCTGACCGTAAAACTCTAGACCTTGTTGGTTGACTACACCGTCTTGCGGCAAGATACGCGGCCATGCAATTGATAGGCGGTAAGCATCAACACCTAAGCCTTGAATCATCTCGATATCTTGTTGCCATAAGTGGTAGTGGTCACACGCCACATCACCATTGTCGCCGTTATCGACCTTGCCCGGCGTCTTGCAGAAAGTGTCCCAGATAGACGGTGTACGACCGCCCTCTTCAACGCCGCCTTCAATTTGGTATGAAGATGTCGCGACACCGAATACAAATTCCTTACTGCGTAACTTTGAATCACTTGGAAGTTGATATTTATTCATTGTTATAACCCTTAAACCTAACCTTTGACTGCGCCGGACGTTAAACCACTGATCATCTGTTTCGATGCGAACAGGTAAGTAATCACGAGCGGTAAAATAGAAATTGTGGTGCCTAGCATTACCGCGCCCCATGGCGTATTCGGAATGCCTTGAACGCTTCGTAGCGCCTGTGTAATCACGTAATTATCTGGGTTGTTAAGCACCACGAGAGGCTGCATAAACATGTTCCAGAAGAAAACGAACTGAACGATAGCCAGTGTTGCTAGTGCTGGTTTCATCAGTGGCAATACCACACTCCAGTACGTTCTGAACTCACCTGCACCATCCAATTTCGCTGCTTCAAGTAGCTCTTTTGGAATCGATGCAATCACGTGCTGACGCATCAAAAAGATACCAAATGGTGTCGTAGTGAACGGTAGCCATACCGCCATGTGGTTATCCAGCAAGCCTAAGAATTTCACGATCATGAAGTAAGGGATCAAGCTAAGCACCGGCGGAATCGCCATTGAGCCAACCAGCATGCCGAACAACACGTTCTTACCGCGGAACTTAAACACAGCAAACGCGTAGCCACCCATGCTACAAAACAGCAGCGAGATGGTGGTGCCTAAGAAAGCCACATAAATCGAGTTAAACATCGCTTTCCAAAACGGCATGATTTCAAGCAACTTGGCGTAGTTAATCGCCAAGCTATCACCAATCGCAAAGCTAATGCCCGTACCGAAAATTTCAGAACGGTCACGAGTTGATAGCAGCGCCGACCATACAAATGGAAAGACTGTAATCAGCGCTGAAACAACCAGTAAGATGCCTAACATGACCATCAAGATCTTAGTCAGAATGTACATGCTGCGTTCGCTTGGCATCAGTCCACTTAGTGGTGAGGTATTTGTCTTAATTGATGTCGACATCTTAATGTTCCCCTAAGCCTTTCTTACCGAAGAGTAAAAATTGAACCAATGTACAAGTCGCGATGAGTGCAAACAGTAACCACGAGATAGCAGATGCTGTGCCCATTTCTAGCCATTCCCAACCCACTTTGTAGAGGTACATCGAGATAGTTAAACCAGATTGGCCAGTACCGCCTGTACCACGTGTTAATACGAACGGTTCTTCAAACATTTGCAGGTTACCGATGATGGTCATCGTGATAGCAAAGAAGATGAATGGGCGAATCATTGGTAGTGAAATGTTCCAGAAGCGGCGGAAGGCATTGGCACCATCCATACGTGCAGCTTCTAAGATGTCTTTAGGAATCGTCATTAAACCTGTGGTGTAAAGGACGATGTTAAAACCTGTGTATTTCCAGAAAACCATGATCGCAATAGACGGCTTCACCATAGTGGCATCGTCTAACCAGCGGATTGGTTGAAAATCGTTAACCCAAGCAAATGCCCAACCAAACAGCGTGCTATCGGCCAATGCCATTAACGTTTGGTTGATAATTCCTGAGTTAGGAGAGTACATGTTGAAGAAAATCAGTGATGCTGCGACCGTTGATGTGATGAACGGTAGGAAGTACGCCGATGTTAGCCAGTGACGCATACGGTCACCCATTGAAACCAACATGTAAGCCACTGGAATAGCGACTAAGTGCTGAGCAACACCCGATGTGATTGCTAGCCACAATGTGTTCTTTAATGAACGCCATAGCCATGGGTCAGTCAAGGCAATGTGATAGTTCTCAAAACCAACGAACTCCATTGCATCCATGCCCTGTACTGGATTCCATTCGTGGAACGACAGATAAACAGAGAACAACAGCGGGAAGATCCCAAATACAGAAAAAATGATCAGAAACGGCAGAAGGAATCCATACGGTGTAAGCGCTTTCAGATTTAGACGAGAAAAAAGGCTTTTGTCCGCAGGTTCTATCGTTGTGCTCGCTGTATGATTCATAGTAACGACCTCTTAAAAAAGGAAGCGCGTTGTCCACGCTTCCTCACTTACTCAAAGTAATAACAAATTAAAGATTACGCGTACGACGCTTGATTAGGCGCTCTGCCTCTTTAAGTGCTGTCTCGATGTCCTTGCCTTCATCAAGCACTTCCATCAATGCGTTCTCTAAAATAATAGAACGTGCTACGTGGTCGCCTTGAGCTGGAGATACTGGCTTGATGTTCTGTGCCACTTGAGCAAATAGTAGACGTGCTTTCTGTCCACCTAGGAATTCCATCTCTTCTTGAAAAAGCTCATCGTCATATGTCGTTACGTTCGCAGGGAAAGCCGCAATCGTTTCGAAGTGCTTAAGTTGAACATCACGATCCGTCGTCATGTATTCAATAAGTGCCCATGCTTCATCTGGGTTGTCAGATTGAGTTGGAATCGATAGGAATGAACCACCCCAGCTGCCGTAGATGCCATCAGGTAGGTTTTCTACCGCCCACTTACCTTTGGTTTCAGGAGCGATCCAGTTGTTTAGGTGACCAAGTAGCCAAGCGCCAGAAAGTTGAGTTGCAAATGTGCCGTTGCGAAAGCCCTCGTACCATTCGTTAGACCAAGCCAAAATGCGGCCGTCTAAGCCTTTGTCGCGAATCTCTTTTGCCACTTCAAAAGCGTGAACAAAGCGTTCTGATGTCACAACTGGGTTGCCATCTTTATCGAAGTAAAGACCTTCTCCTTCAGGAACCGTTGTGAAGATGATCGCTTGTGCAACGTCGGCAGCTGAAGCGATAAGTTGTACGTTTTGCTCTTTCAGTTTTTCACCAGCAGCGATGTATGAATCCCAATCTTTGATTGCTTCTTCTACATTGATGCCCGCTTTTTCAAACACATCGGTGCGGTAGTACATAACACCTGGACCCAGGTCGACAGGAATGCCGTACATATCGCCATCAGCGCCTTTACCTTGTGCCCATGCGTAAGGTGCGAATCGTTCTTCGTATTTATCTGCACCGTAGTTTTCAGACAGGTTAACTAGGCCACCAGAGCCAACGAATGGACCGATTTTCTCTACGTCCACAACAATCACATCACCTGCACCAGAGCCCGTTGCTAGGTTAGTGGTCAGTTTTGTGTGGTGGTCACCGTGGTTGTTCATAAGGTAATCAACTTTAATCCCTGTTTCCTTTTCGAAATCAGGCAGTAATACCTTCAGGCTGCTATCAAAATCAGGGAAACCGTCGAAACGAATCTCTTTGTCAGCAGCATTTACTGCTGTTGCACCTAGTCCTAAAGCAACCGCGCACGAGAGCGCCAAGGTCTTAAATTTCATGTTCTATCCTTAATATTTTTATAGGGTAACGAGTAAATCCGATACCGAGTTTCTAGTGACCAACGTCGGCAGCAATTTAAAGTTCACGTCATGTTTGATTTTTTTTAGCTTTTGTAGAGTGAGCTGTACTGCTTCAATGCTCATCTCTTCAATGGGGAAATTAATGGTGGTCAAACTAGGGGTCAGATAGCGCGCGAAAATGGTGTTATCGAAGCCGACAAGAGAAACGTCTCTCGGAACAGACAATCCCTCTTTATGCAAAACTTCGAACGCGCCAAATGCCATGTGATCGTTTGAAGCAAATACCGCCGTAAAGTGGCATTTTCTGTTGATCAACTTCTTCATGGCGCTGATGCCTGTCTCTTCAGTAAATCCCGCCTCAGAGACTAAGGCTTCATCGTATGGCACACCGGCTTCTTCCAGTGCCTTGCGATACCCCTGCAAACGCCCCCTAGCGTCGGCTTTATCTAAAGGCCCGGTAATACACGCGATATCTGTATGTCCCTTTTGCAAAAGATATTGAGTAGCGAGTAGCCCCCCGACTTCGTTATCAATATCAATGCAACTCATCGCCATTTCTGGGATGAAGCGGTTAATTAAAACCACAGGGGTTCCCTGTTCTTCCAATTCAATTAAATAGTCATCACTGAGCAGTTGAGTATGAAGAATCAAAGCATCGACACGACGCCCCAACAGAAACTCCACCGACTCGCGCTGCCCTTGTTCGGTGTTCGAACCCGCTGTAACCACTGCGTGGTAACCGAAGCGGCGTAGGTTTTCCTCTATGCAATGCAAGATGCCTGAATAGAAAGATCCGCCCAGTTCTGGAACAACAACACCCACACTTCCGGTACGACTTGAAGCCAAAGCCTGAGCGATAGAGTTCGGGCGATAACCCAGCTCTTTGATCGCCTTTTCAACCTTTAACTTCTTGTCGTGGCTCACTCTACTGGTGCCGTTAATCACTCTAGACACTGTCGCTTGAGACACACCTGCATGCTCTGATACGTGTTTAATTGTTGCCACTCGAACCTCGATACTTCATTAGCTTGTAACCGCTTACAAAACGATTATTAAGAAATTACGTTTTAGTTGAAGTGAGTGTCATCACACTAAACTTGGAGGTAAAAAGGCTGGATTTGGAAATCTTGAAAGCGCTTACAGATTCACTTCACACCATGAAACTGTTTCATGAGATTCTTGCTCACCTTATCAAAACAGCACTCGGTTACTTGCTCCCAAAGTGCTAACAAGCATGCATAAACTCCGTTTTCAAAAAGCACGATTCGGTGATGAACCTGCAACAGGCGGTAATATACAGAGCAAAATTGACCCTATTATTTCAGTGGCTATGCGAAATTGTATGGGAACATTTCATAGGCACTTCTAATTCTCTTTCCAGAACCCGAAACTTGAAACAACAACGCCCAGCAAAGGCTGGGCGTGAAACATTGAAAAACTTAGAGTCGCCTTTAAACCTCGTTTTCTGATTGCTCCGCGAGCTTAAACTCTTGAGTTAGTGAGAACTGTTGCTGCGACATGGTTTCAAGCTGTTGACCATGAGAAAACAAAACCTGAGATCGTTGTGAGTTATCTTCAGCCAAGATGTGTATCTGGCTGATATTTTGAGTGACTTGAGAGGCAACCACTTGATGCTCTGTCGTCGCGGTCGCAATTTGATGACTTCTTTGCTCTACTTCGTTGAGAAGATCAGACACCGTCGATATCGAGTGATTCACTTCGCCCGTTTGCTCAACACATTGAACCATCCCCACCACACATTGATTGATTTGTTCAACCGCCAGTTTAGAGCTAGTTTGCAACTGCTCGATCTTGTTGTGTATCTCTTGCGTCGAGGCATTGGTTTTCGCTGCTAACACTCGAACCTCATCCGCAACCACAGAGAAACCACGCCCTTGCTCTCCAGCTCGCGCCGCTTCTATTGCCGCATTCAACGCCAGTAGATTAGTTTGCTCAGAGATCCCAGATATCACATCCAAAATGGAGCCAATGCTGGCACTTTCGCTTTCGAGCTGGCCAATGGTCGCTGTTGATTCTGCTAACTTACGCTCTAAACTGCCCATTAACTCGACGCTTTTATCCATGGTCTTCTGACCAGCACAGGAACTCGACACCGCTTCGGTTACAAGCGTTAGCGTTTGATTAGCGGCTTGAGTTATTTCGGTCACCGAGCACTCGATCTGCTCCATAGCTGTTGCCACCATCACGGTCTGATTGGTTTGGTCTTGCATCGCCTCGCTCAATGAACGGCTCGTGCTTTGATTCTCTATGGACGCCTCTTTTAAGCACGTCGACGAATAACGCATGTTCTCAATCATTTGAGTCAGATGACTGATCACTAAGTTGACCTTGTCGCTCACTGAGCCGAACTCATTATTGGCTTGATACTGCACCATCGCGCTCAAGTCTTTATTGGCAACTTGGTCGAGTGCACTTTGTAGCAGCTTGCTTGGTTTACGGATACCTTTGGCAATATTCAACCCGATCAACAGAGCAATAAGCACGGAAGCAAGTGCAATAAAACCCTGCATCACAAGGGCTTGCTGTGAAGAGTCCATCGATTCGTGATACAGGCGTGTCGCGGTGTCTTCAGCGTACATTGAAAGCTCATCAAAGTGACTTAACTGTTGATCGATTAGCTGTTCAATTTCCTGCTTTTGAAGGGAGATAGACTCATCGAGTTTGACGGTTTCTTTATGGGTAGCGACTGAGCCACTGGCTGAAAACGCGTGTGAAGCGAGCAACGATAAAGACTGTTTACTGCGGCGCAGCAAAGATGAATCCAGATTATCTAAATCTGCGACCGCTTGTTCGAATCGCTCTTTGCGACTTTGTAGGCGACGCTCTACCCCACGAACCTCGGAAGATGTTTGCAGTGAAAACGCTTCGCTGGCTTCCGCGGCAATCAAACTCAATTGCACCAACAAAGCTTCGACTGCCTTTTGTGTCTGCTCTGAATCTGCACTCGCGAGTTGATTCACCAAAGTATTATTGAGCTGTCCCACCACAGATTGAAATTGCGCTTGTCCCATCGAACCAAGATCTTTGCTATCCAAATACTCAACATAAAGCTCTAATACCTGCTCTATCTTATCGATAGTCAACAAACCTGTTTGAGTGATGTTGTTAAGCATGGCTTCCATTTGTGAACCAGCTACGCTCTTGCCTTCGAACCAGTTCAATTGCTGCTGATATAGCTCGATGTTGTTTAAGACGGTTTGTTTCAGTGGCTCAAGTTCATCAATATAGTTAGCGGATAAGTAGGGTGTGGTGCTGCGATTAATGTCCAGAAATCGGATGGTTAACGTGGAGGATTGAAGCATTAATGGCGTAGCTTGCTGGGTGATGTTTTCGATTCGAGTGGTGATGTCTTTATTGCTACTGATGCTTAACCATGCAGAACCCAGCATGATCACAATCAGTACGAAGAAACCTAAATAAACTCGAGACACGATGGAAGAAAGTCTCATCGTTATTCCTTGATCTAGTGGCGAAAAAAAGGGCACAAAAATGTGCCCAAGAATGGAGTTAATTGAAACGTGCCCTAATCAATCTGCCTTTAGGGCTAAAATGGACAGTATTTGCGTACTATTGAAAAGCATGGATATTCGAAAGCATGGCTCTTTGAAAATATGCCGAATTCAAAGAGCCGCTCTTTCTATATCGGTGATTACCACCAAGCTTCAAACATTGCGCCGAACGACAATGTATCAACATTGGTTGTCTTCACTGTGTTGCCTTTCGTTTCTACATCACCCACGGTTGTGTAGAAGCGAAGCATTGGACGGCTCCAAGGTAAGCCACCTAGAGAAACGTTTTGAGAAAGCGTTACTTTCCATGCGTTCTCTTCACCGTCGTCATCGTAATCAACCATGCCGTAGCCCGCTTCTAACCATGTAGAATGAACATCATCCCATTGGTACTGTGGACGAACGATACCCGCGTATTCAGTATTCTCACGATCTAAGTCTGAGCCAGAGTTGTCTTTGTAAGACACTAAGTAATCAATGATGAACTGTTCAGATGCAGCGTAGCTACCCTCAACACTTGCATAAAAAGTCTGGTAATCACCTTTAAGGTCATATACCGATGAATCGGCACCGTCACCGTACTTAACAACCAACTTGTTAGACTCACCCAAGCCTAATGTTGCACCTACTAGGTAGGCCGTTTCATCACTGACTTTTTGTCCTTGAGTCACGACAGGCTGCATTGAATCTGTCACTGGATCGTATACGTACTCAGTCGTCGTAGACGTATCCGCTTCGCTCGATGCAAAACCGTAGTTCGCGTAAAAATCCAGATTACCAATACCTGCGTCAATACTGTGTAGCTTCGCTGTCACGGCGTATCGGCCATTGTCATTTACGAGGCCGCCTTTCACTTGGCCAACAAAGCCCATATCTAGCTTGGCACCGCCGAAATCTAGGTTGTTAAAACCAGCACCTTGACCATCGTGTGTCATCCAGAAGTAATCGTTCAAACCTTGTTGCGGACGTTGATGGAAGTCACGACCAGCCCACATGTAAAGCTCAGGCTGGCTTTCAAATACATTGGTTACACCAGCGTACATTTTTTTCATGCTCAGGCCACCGTCATCAGCCCATGCGTCTGCTTCCCAGTGGTCAGCCATGAATACGATGTCCCAGATAGCGCCGTTGTCAGCTTGGAAAAGCTTAGCTAACTGAACTTCACCACCATTCGCTTCGTTACCTAAACGACCAACAGAGCGGCCTGTTGTACCGATGTCTACATAACGCTCATCACCACTTTTGTAGTGAGCGCCGTAGCGAGCGTAACCAGAGAAGACGATACCGTCTGGCACAGTTGTTTCTGAAGTTAGAACCGCTTGTTGCTGATCATCAACATACTTGATGTCCCCAACTTGAGATTCCAACTCTTGGATTCGTTGCTCGAGAGCAGCAAGATCCGTTTCTGCAGCAAAAGAAGAGAGTGAAGCAAGCGAAGCCGCCACTGCGACCGTTATTGGCAAAAGCTTAAATTTTTGCATTGTAATTCCCTATTATTTTTTTGAGTTTTCATCGAACAGGGAAATATTAAGCAATGAAAGCGTTGAAAAGTTGGTCGCTGTTCACACTGATAAATTAGGTCGAGAGCCATGAAACTTTTAGAAAAGTCATACCCAAAACTATTAATTTAATATCAGAAACTTAGGACGGGAAACGCGTGAGATATCAGCTTGAAATCGCTTTCATTTCATCAGTATTGGTGGCGGCTATCACGGAAAACAGTGTGTGAAAGTGAAGGAAATATGACGCAGTTTTGATTGGTTTTCATATATATGAAAAGCCTCAAAATCTAAGGTAGATTTTGAGGCTTCTTGGTCTGAGTAAAATACCCAGTTATCTAGAATCAAGCATTCGTTAAAGTGAATCTAGAGACGCAACCCCCATATTGAACAGAGTAAATGCGTAGCTATCGGCGGTGAGATCGATCGCTTTGCTGAGCGGCATACCTGCCCCATGCCCTGCATTGACGTCAATACGGATCATCACGGGCGCGCCGCCTTCATGCTTATCTTGCAGCTCTGAGATGAATTTATAAGAATGAGCAGGTACCACACGATCATCGTGATCAGCGGTAGTAACCAATGTCGCAGGGTAATCCGTGCCTCGCACCACATTATGAACCGGAGAATAACCAAGCAGGTATTCAAACATCTCTCTGTTCTGCGCTGATGTACCGTAGTCGTACGCCCAGCCTTCACCAGACGTGAATGTGTGGTAACGCAACATGTCCAACACCCCAACCGCAGGCAAAGCCACTTGGAACAACTCAGGCCTTTGTGTCATGCAAGCGCCAACCAACAAGCCTCCATTAGAACCGCCGCGGATCGCTAACTTATCATTGCAGGTGTAGTTCTCTTCAATTAAGAACTCCGCAGCAGCAATGAAGTCATCAAATACATTCTGTTTTTGTTGTTGTGTACCGGCTTTGTGCCACGCCTTACCGTATTCGCCACCGCCACGTAAGTTAGGCACGGCATATACGCCACCCAGTTCTAACCAACTGCCCACCGTACCTGAGAAAGAAGGCGTCAGACTGACATTAAAGCCGCCATAAGCGTACAACATGGTTGGGTTACTACCGTCTAGTTTTAATCCCTTTTTGTAAGAGATAAGCATCGGAACCTGTGTACCATCTTTTGAGGTATAGAAGACCTGTTTAGACTCAAATTTATCCGATTCAAACGGAGACTCAGAGCGCTGATAGATTTCTGAACTGCCAGTTTCGACATCGAATGAGAAAATCGTTGGCGGCGTGACATAGTTGGTAAAGGTGTAATAAAGCTGGGTTTGCTCTTTTTTACCACCTAAACCACTGGCCGTTCCCATCCCAGGCAAATGAATTTCACGAACTAGGTTACCTTGGTAATCAAGCTGCTCAATTTTCGACACCACATCCACCATGTAGTGGGCAAACAAGTATCCGCCGCCAGTACTGATGTCTAATGGCTGTGGCTTTTCTGAGATGATATCTCGCCACTGCTCAGTGCCGCTATCAAAGCTCACCACCTTGCCATTAGGCGCATCAAGATTCGTATATAGAATGAAGGTCTCATCTTGGTTATCGATGAGATAAATGTCGCTATCCACATGATCAATCAGCGTGTTCAGCTGTTGTTCTGGTGAGTTTAAATCGATATAGAACAGTCTATTACCCGATGTCGACTCTCGCCCTAGAATGATCAAGTAACGGTCGTCTTCGGTGGTATAGCCTGATACATAGCGGTGCTGCTCAGCGTTGTTCTCACCAAAGATAACTTTGTCGCTAGCTTGCTCTGTACCCAACTCATGGAAGTACAGCTTGTGTTGCTCAGTACGAGCAGAGAGCTCACTGCCGTCTGGCTTGTCGTAACTAGAGTAATAAAAGCCGCGATTACCCAACCAAGAAATACCAGTAAATTTGGCGTCAGTGATTTCGGCTTCAAGCTGCTGTTTAGTCTCGGCATCAATCACGAAGATCTTGCGCCAGTCGCTACCACCTTCAGAAATGCTGTACGCCACTAAGCTGTAGTCTTTAGAAAACGACACCGAGCCTAGAGATGTGGTGCCGTCTTCCGAGAAGGTATTCGGATCTAGGAAGACTTCAACCTGTTGCCCCTCTTTCTGACGATAGAGAATACTGTGGTTCTGCAGACCATCATTCTTATAGAAATAGGTATAATCACCTCGGACAAACGGCTGCGAGCTCTTTTTGTAGTCTTGTGCTTTTGCCAGTCGCTCTCTCAGTTCCGCGCGATACGGGATTTTAGCGAGGTAATCAAACGTGATTGCGTTTTGACTCGCCACCCACTGCGCGGTCTCGTCACTTCTGTCGTCTTCTAGCCAACGATATGGGTCTTCGATTATCTGACCAAAGTAGTCATCGCTGACGATCTGTTTATTGGTGATTGGATATGGATACTCTTTTAAATAGCTCATCGTGATCCTTATTAAAAATAGTGAGAAATCGTCAAGTAGCGCGTTCTGATATGTTCAATCAATAACTTAATCTTGTTTGGTGGCTGGCGAGTAAAAGGGTACACCGCATAAATTCCCAACTTTTTGCCTACCAAATCAGGGAAGATATCCACCAGCTGACCATTGCGAATGTCGTGATAAACCAGACAACGTGGTACGTACGCCACACCATGCCCACCCAGCGCCGCTTTTCTTAACGCGGTCGCATTGTCAGTCGAAAAAGAGCCCGCAACACGCACGATATATTTGTCATTGTCGGTACAGCCATCTTTACTATGCAGAAACTGCCATTCGCTAGCACCCGTTGTTTGATAGGCGTATTGCAAGCAATTGTGCTGCACTAAATCTTTAGGCAGCATCGGCTTACCGTTCTTAGCAATATAAGACGGCGAAGCGCACACCACCCATTGTGAATCCAATATATGACGAGCAATGAGGCTTGAATCTTCCAAGTAGCCGGTTCGAATCACCAAATCGAGACCATCCTCAACCAAGTCGACAAAGCGATTATTCAGAGACATATCGACCGTTAAACCTGGGTGCATATTACAAAACTCGGCCACAGCGTCTGCGAGAATCAAATCTCCGGAGATAGTAGGCACTGACATTTTGATATGACCACTGACA
Source organism: Vibrio sp. 10N.222.52.B7 (assembly GCF_041474275.1). Taxonomy (NCBI): domain Bacteria; kingdom Pseudomonadati; phylum Pseudomonadota; class Gammaproteobacteria; order Vibrionales; family Vibrionaceae; genus Vibrio; species Vibrio sp. 10N.222.52.B7. The sequence goes on from NZ_JBFRTU010000006.1 coordinate 167,161, forward strand.
TTTTCACCAAAGCCTGAAACTGCGTCCATAGCCTCTTGAGCTGCCTGCTTCACATTTTTGGCCCCGTGTAACATTGCCTTGCCCGCCTCAGTCAAGGTCAATTTACGCGTGGTTCGATATAATAATTGCACGCCAATCTCTTCCTCTAAACGCGCAATTCTTTTACTAACTACCGAATTTGTAAGGTTATTTTGCTCTGCTACCTTACTGAAGCTGCCTAGTTCTACCACCTGTGAAAACAGGATCAAATCGTCTGCTCGCATCTGATTATGCCAATTTTGGAATTAATTATTTTCATTATTTCCCTATATCAATAAAAAATAAAGGGGTAAATTCACGCCAAATTAACAAAACAATTACAAAAACAGTCATTCCAATTACAAGATTCGCCTAAAGAAGGTTCCCGTTTAGAGGCCAAAGCGATTCAAATAATGACAAACCATAACGTGATCTTTACTTCAAACATGAACGTTTGAAAACAGTACGAGGAAGTACCCATGAGTGAAACTCTACTAGCCCTATTGGCATTTTCACCAATAGTTGTTGCAGCGATTCTGCTGGTTGGTCTTAACTGGCCTGCAAAAAAAGCGATGCCTGTGGCATTTGCCTTAACCGTTGCTATCGCCCTACTTGCTTGGGACATGTCTGGCACTCGCGTGCTGGCTTCTGTATTCCAAGGCTTCGGCATTACAGTGTCGGTTCTCTGGATTGTGTTCGGCGCCATCTTCTTATTAAACACTTTGAAACACACCGGAGCTATCACCACCATCCGCAACGGATTCACTGATATATCCGCTGACCGTCGTGTTCAAGCAATCATCATTGCTTGGTGTTTCGGTTCATTCATTGAGGGCGCATCTGGCTTCGGCACACCAGCTGCCATCGCTGCACCACTGCTGGTTGCTATCGGCTTCCCTGCGCTGGCTGCGGTACTGATGGGCATGATGATCCAATCTACGCCAGTATCATTCGGCGCGGTTGGTACACCTATCATCGTTGGTGTGAACAAAGGTTTAGATACGCACAACATCGGTGAAAGCCTGATTGCCAATGGTTCAACATGGGACGCTTACCTACAACAAATCACGTCAAGTGTTGCGATCATCCACGCCTGTGTTGGTGTGATGATTCCTGTATTGATGGCGATGATGCTGACTCGCTTCTTCGGTAAGAACAAAAGCTGGACTGAAGGTCTTGATATCCTGCCGTTCGCACTGTTCGCAGGTGCTGCTTTCACTATTCCTTACGCACTAACAGGTGTTTTCTTAGGTGCTGAGTTCCCATCACTGATTGGTGGTTTGGTTGGCCTTGCGATTGTTGTAACAGCAGCAAAACGCGGCTTCCTAGTACCTAAATCAAAATGGGATTTTGAGAGCGAAGACAAGTGGCCAGCAGAATGGTTAGGTTCTTTGAAAATCGACCTTGATGACAACAACCAAAGCCATAAGAAAATGAGCATGGCGATGGCATGGGCACCTTACGTGCTGCTCGCTGTCACTCTAGTTGCTAGCCGTGTGAGCCCTGAGTTCAAAGGCCTACTTAAGAGCGTTAGCCTTTCTTTCAGCAACATCCTTGGCGAGACAGGCGTAAGCACAGCGATTCAACCTCTGTACCTACCTGGCGGCATCTTGGTCTTCGTCGCACTGGTTGCTGTTCTAATGCAATCACGCAGCGCAGCACCATTGGCTAAAGCCTTTGGGGAATCGAGCAAAACACTGATTGGTGCCGGCTTTGTATTGGTGTTCACCATCCCAATGGTCCGTATCTTCATTAACTCAGGTGTGAACGGTTCTGATTTAGCGAGTATGCCAGTAACAACTGCTAACTTTGCAGCTGACCTAGTCGGCGGCGCATTCCCAGCGTTAAGTGCAACGATCGGTGCGTTAGGTGCTTTCATTGCAGGATCTAACACAGTTTCAAACATGATGTTCAGCCAGTTCCAATTCGAAGTAGCACAAACACTGTCGATCTCTAGTGCGGTGGTTGTCGCTCTACAAGCGGTGGGCGCAGCAGCAGGTAACATGATTGCGATTCACAACGTGGTCGCCGCATCGGCAACCGTAGGCTTACTAGGACGTGAAGGTGCAACATTACGTAAAACGATTATCCCAACGTTCTACTACTTGGTGATGACCGGAATCATTGGCCTAGTAGTTGTCTACGGTTTCAAAATGACAGACGCACTTATGTAAACCATAAGTCGTTACAAAAGCACTTGGCGTTAATACTCAATTCCCCGACTGCAACACCGTCTAATAAGACAGTTGATGAGTTTCGGAATGGATACTAAAACACATCAACACCCTCGGGTATTAACGCCATTTTATTGCTTCTCTGTTTCACTGTTTCACTGTTTATTTGCTTCATAGACTAGTTGCTTCACCAATTAGTTACTTCACCGGTTAATCGCTTCACCGTTTAAGAAAGAGCCAACACTTACTTTTCAAGAATTAAAGCAGCCCAAGCCAAGCTCTCATAGAAGGGCAACATCCCAAGAATTTAGGACTGAAATTATGATCATATCCGCATCGACTGATTACCGCGCCGCAGCAAAAGCGAAATTACCGCCGTTTCTTTTTCACTACATTGACGGCGGTTCTTACGGAGAACATACCCTACGCCGCAACACCGCCGATCTTGCAGAGATCGCGCTCAAGCAACGTGTCCTCAATGACATGTCAGATCTGAATTTGGAAACCGAGTTGTTCGGCGAAAAGCTGGCAATGCCAATCGCCTTAGCGCCAGTTGGCTTAACCGGTATGTACGCACGACGTGGCGAAGTACAAGCGGCTAAAGCGGCTGACAACAAGGGGATTCCTTTTACCATGTCTACCGTGTCGGTGTGCCCAATTGAAGAAGTCGCACCTAAGATCGAACGCCCAATGTGGTTTCAGCTTTACGTGCTAAAAGATCGTGGCTTCATGAAGAACGTATTGGAACGTGCAAAAGCGGCAGGCGTAACAACGCTGGTTTTCACGGTTGATATGCCTGTACCTGGCGCTCGCTACCGTGATATGCACTCAGGAATGAGTGGCCCAAATGCAGCAATACGTCGTGTATTCCAATCTATGCGTCATCCTAGCTGGGCAGTTGATGTTGGCCTACTTGGTAAACCGCACGACCTAGGCAACATCTCTACTTATCGTGGTTCTCCTACCAAGCTGGAAGACTACATCGGTTGGTTAGGTGATAACTTCGACCCGTCGATTTCATGGAAAGATCTAGAGTGGATTCGTGATTTCTGGGACGGTCCAATGGTCATCAAGGGCATTCTTGATGAAGAAGATGCAAAGGATGCGGTGAGATTTGGCGCAGACGGCATTGTGGTTTCAAACCACGGCGGCCGCCAGCTTGACGGTGTTCTATCAAGTGCTAAAGCACTGCCTGCAATTGCAGATGCAGTAAAAGGCGACACTAAGATTCTGGTCGACTCTGGCATTCGTACTGGCTTAGATGTAGTGCGCATGATGGCGATGGGCGCAGATTGCACCTTACTTGGCCGCTCATTCGTCTACGCGTTAGCGGCTCAAGGACAAGCAGGCGTTGAGAACCTACTCGACCTGTACGACAAAGAGATGCGCGTTGCGATGACTCTAACTGGCGCCAAGACAATCAAAGACTTAACCCGTGAATCTTTGGTGGGGCTAGATTAAGTCCGTTGATTCACTGTAATGCTTTGGTCTACTTAGACCGAAGTTCAATCGGTGTCACAGCAATTCCACTGCCGTTGTGACACCGTTTAAGCACTGGAAAATAAAATAAAAAAACAAAAAAGCAAATCAGTGCCAAATAAGAAGCACAAGGAAGCAAAGATGGAGACAAACACATCCCATGAGCGAGTAATCGACGCCAAAGCTTATCAGCAGCTTGAATCGATACTGGCTCAAAGAATAGAAACAGAACGCATTGTCACGCAAGAGGCAAAGCGCTTGGCTTACGGCACCGATGCGAGTTTCTATCGCTTGGTGCCGAAAATGGTTCTAAGGCTCAAGAACTTAGACGAAGTCATATTCACCATTCAAAGCTGTCGCGAACTCGGTATTCATTTTACCTTTCGCGCCGCGGGCACCAGCCTTTCAGGGCAAGCGGTTTCAGACTCGGTACTCATCACACTGACCGACGACTGGCGTGGCCATGAAATTGTCGATAACGGCAATCAGATCATCCTACAACCAGGGGTAATTGGCGCAGATGCCAACAAATACCTCGCCCCTTTCCAACGTAAAATCGGCCCAGACCCAGCCTCTATCAACACCTGTAAAATTGGCGGTATTGCCGCGAACAACGCCAGCGGTATGTGTTGTGGTACTGCGCAAAACTCCTATCGCACCGTCGAGAGCATGAAAATCGTATTGAGTGATGGTTCCCTGCTTGATACGGCAGATAACGCCAGCGTTGAAGCTTTCAAGCAATCACACAAAACGTTGTTTGAAGGCATTATTGATTTACACAGACAGACTAGCTCAAATCAAGAACTGGCAGACAGAATCCGCCACAAGTACCGTCTTAAAAACACCACCGGCTACGCGCTCAATGCATTGGTCGATTACCACGACCCAATTGAGATCATAAAACACCTGATGATTGGCTCAGAAGGCACACTAGGTTTCATTGCTGAGATTACCTATAACACGGTTATCGAACATCCAAACAAAGCCTCGACTCTGTTGGTGTTTGCTGACATAGAACAAGCCAGTAAAGCTGTGACTACGCTATCTAAAACTCCGGTTGCTGCTGTTGAGTTAATGGATGGCAGGGCGCTACGTTCTGTCGCGGATAAACCGGGTATGCCTGCGTTTATGCCAAACCTAGATTTAGAAGCGGCGGCTATTTTGGTGGAATCACACGCCAGCTCCCAGCAGGACTTAGATTTACAATGTAAATCAATTTTGGATGCATTGACTGAATACACAATTGTTGAATCAGTCCCTTTCACGTCCGATCCAAAGACAGTCGCAACTCTGTGGGGCATCCGAAAAGGCATGTTCCCAGCAGTTGGAGCCGTTCGTGAAGTTGGCACAACCGTTATCATCGAAGACGTGGCTTTCCCTGTCGAAAACCTCGCTAACGGTATTCGAGAGCTACAAGAGCTGTTCGACAAATACGACTACAGCGAAGCGATCATTTTTGGTCACGCCCTCGAAGGCAACCTGCACTTTGTATTTACTCAAGGCTTCGACAGTCAAACAGAAATCGATCGCTACGGCGGTTTCATGGACGATGTTGCCGAGCTGGTTGCGGTGAAATACCAAGGTTCTCTAAAAGCGGAACACGGCACGGGCCGAAACATGGCGCCTTATGTGGAATTGGAATGGGGCAAAGACGGCTATGCCTTGATGCAACAGATCAAAGCGCTGTTTGATCCAGAAAGACTGCTCAACCCCGGCGTTATCATCAACGACAACCCGAATTCACACATCACCAATTTGAAGCCAATGCCTGCTGCCGATGACCTTGTCGACCGCTGTATCGAGTGTGGCTTCTGTGAGCCTGTTTGTCCGTCTCGTACCTTAACTCTATCGCCACGCCAACGTATCGTGCTGTACCGCGAGTTACAACGCCGCCGAGCTGCGGGTGAAGAGATAGAAGCAAGCGAACTAGAGAAAACCTTTGAATACCAAGGCATTGATACCTGCGCCGCAACCGGCCTGTGTGCCGAACGTTGTCCAGTGGGAATCAACACCGGTGATTTGATTAAAAAGCTTCGTATTGCCAAATATGAGAAGTTCACACCAATTGCTAAGTGGACAGCGGATCATTTCTCGACCACTACAAAACTCACCAAGGCTGGCCTCAAAACCAACCAAGTAGCGAGCAAAGTATTAGGCGCAAATACTGTCGGCAAGCTAACTAACGGCTTGCGCTCTATCACCAAAGGCGCGACGCCTGTTTGGATGCCAGAGATGCCGCAGTCCAACAGTCACTCGCTTGCCTCATCACCCGTGACGGCAGAATCTTCAAGCAATCATAAGAAGGTGGTTTACCTCCCTTCCTGTGCCAGTCGAACCATGGGGCAACAAAGCGATGCGGGCGACCAACGTCCTCTTACTGAAGTGACCATGTCTTTGCTCAACAAGGCAGGATTCGAGGTAATTCTACCGAAGAAGCTAGATGACCAATGCTGTGGTATGCCTTACGACAGCAAAGGAATGACCGACTTAGCACAGTCGAAGGCTCAGCAGTTGGAAGAAGTGCTATGGCAAGCCAGTCGTCAGGGTGAATACCCAATATTGATGGATACCAGCCCATGTGCTAAACGCAGTATTGAACAGTTCACCAAGCCATTAGAGGTGTTAGAGCCAACAGGGTTTGTGAATCAATATTTGCTTGAACATCTGACGCTTGAGCCGCTACAAGAAACCGTGATGCTGCATGTCACGTGTAGCTCTCGTCGAATGGGCTTAGAAGGCGCGATGTTAAACCTTGCTAAAGCGTGTACCGAAGAGGTGATTGTTCCAGAGCATATTCAATGTTGTGGTTGGGCAGGTGACAAAGGCTTCACTACACCAGAGCTGAATGAGGCGGCGGTACACCCACTCAAGGAACAAGTGCCGAGCAACTGCACTCGTGGCTTTAGTAACAGCCGAACCTGTGAGATCGGTTTATCACACCACAGTGGCATTCCGTATCAATCAATCTTGTACTTGGTGGACGAAGTGGCGCAGTAGATCCACTCATACTGCGAGCAACGTGCTCTAGCTTAAAACGAAAAATGGCAGCCCAATCAGGCTGCCATTTGTTTATTCGATTTAAAACGTATTACCGAGCTAGATATTGCTGAGCTAGCGGCTACTGAGCTAAGCGCACCAACTCTTCTGGCGAGTAGTGTTCTGCTTCTGCGCCTTTGGCGATTAAGTCGATCACTTGGAACTCGTTCATGTCACCAAACTCTTTGGTTAAGTAATCACGGAACGCTTTCTCGTCCGGCCATTTGCCTCGCACGATATAGCCATCTTCTTTGTCAAAATCTTCCGTTTCAAAGAATGAAAAGTCAGTCATACCAATATTGTGGCAATACAAAACGAGATACATGTTGAATCCTTTACACTTAACTAGGGCCTGTTTAACTTTCGAGCCGATCAAAAAGCGTCTCTAAAAAGCAGGGCTAAGGTTACAACATAAATGCTAAATCGAATACCCAATCGGATCGTCAATTTAGAAACCTCAGCGACCGGATCTTTACGTTAGTCATCAAACATCATGTTAATGGCTGCACCCAACAAGATCAGCCCAACAATTGGCCCCATGACTGCTAATGGCGCGCGCTCAATGTATGGAAGGTTCTCTGCGATCATCAAACCCCATTCAGGTGTTGGTGGCTTTGCCCCTAATCCGATGAAGCTCAGCGAGGTCAGACTTAGAGTGATAACCGGTAGCCTCAACATCGCGTGTCTTAACAACGGTGGCAACACATACGGAAGCAAGTAGAAACGGAAGATTCTAAGCTTACTGGTGCCCCATAGTGGTGCGAGGTGTGTATAAGGTTGAGCCTTGGCTTCTACGATCAAGCTTGAGCAGTGTGCAGCTAGCGGCGCCCACGACACCAATACAATCGCGATTAATGCGCTGTTCGGATTCATCCCCGTTAAGCCTGCAACAAGTAAGCCTGCAATAATGTATGGGATACCCTTAGTGATCTCGATAAGGCCTTGGCTAAAGCGGGTGTTGAAACCCATGATGATGCCCGTCACCAAGCTCAAGAACGTTGCCAATATGCCGGCTTGGAAGGTCGCAATCATACCAGAACCAATTCTCGCCAGTAGGTCTCGACCAATGCCATCTGCGCCCAAAGGTGCTTGCCAACTCGGTGATGCCAAGCGTGCGAATTGGCTAGTGTATGGGTCTCGGAATGCAGCCCATACAACGATAGCAATTAGGAAAGAGAAGATCGCAATAGCAGTGACACGCTTTGCGCGGTTCTGGGTAAAACGAAACGAAGAGTGGCTACTGATGAGCTTGCCGCTTTTCAGGCTGTGGCCAAGAATCAATTGCTGAACAAACAAGCTCATGCTGCTCACGGCAATTGAAAATAGCAGCAACACCAATAAGCCGCCTTGCAGCGTTGGTAAGTCTTGCGCCTTGGCTGCACCAAGAATCATGCGCCCGATACCAGGGATCGAGAAGATAAGCTCAACCGCGACTGCGCCACCAGTTAAGCCAATCACGATCATCGCGATTTGCGGGATCAGACTGCTCAGCGCTCTTTTCAGCGCAAAGCGAATAATTTGATTGGAATGAACGTTGGCACTGAGCCAAGTGATCACCCAAGGTTCATTGAGAACGCGTTGTAAACTGTCTCTGAGTAGGCGACTAAACAAGCCACTTGCAGGCAGTGCAAGCGCTAAGCTCGGTAGCCATATGTCTTGCCAACCTTGCCAACCATACGGTGGTAGCCAACCTAACCAGATAGAGAACACCAATATTAATACCGAGGCCACCACATACTCTGGTAACGATATTAATACGGTGCTTAAACTGCTGTAACTCTGCCCTAGTTTGCCCTTCTTCCAACTGCGTAAGGTAGCAAGTAAGCCTGCACCACACAGTACGAAAGTCATCACAAGTGCGCTAGACATCAAGAACAGAGACGTAGATGCTGTTTTTTGAATGCTTAATGCAACCGAGGAACCATCAATCCATGATTCACCTAGATCACCTGAAAAAGCACTTCCTACCCAGTCGAGCAGGCGCTCAATGGCTGAACGGTCAAGCTGAAGATCAGCGCGTACCGCCGCTAAAGCTTCAGGCGTAAGCAGGTGTTGTTGCCCCGCCCTAGCCCGCAGAATAGATTGGCTTGGATCGATGCCTGCAATGTCAGGCATCAAACCAACAAGAATCACCACCACAATCAGTGAGGCGATTCTTGATAGCCAAGGCGTCAAGATAAATAGAGTTCGACGCAGAGTCTCAGCAGATAACATTTATTTAGTTAGCCTGTGTTGCCGGGTTAACTTGTGTCGTTTTTTTGACCTGTGTAGTTTGGTCAACCAAGCGACGTTCACTTGGGTCACGAACGACATTGCTTACACGCTCACTTTCACCTTGAATCACACGTTCGTGAAGCAGCGGGATAACCGCGAAATCGTTAAGGATTTTTTGTTCAGCTTCGATGATCGCTTGCTGACGCAGCGCACCTAGCGGTTGTAGGTCAGCGTGATTCAGTGCTTTATCTACCTCTTGAGAACAGAACTGGCCAAGGTTGAATGAACCCTTACAACCAAAGTCGCTCATCATGTAAGCCACTGGGTCACCCGAATCTAGAACCGTTGCACGAGAAAGGATAAACGCGTCGAACTTACCAGATAGCGCATCGTTCTCGATCTGAGCGTATTCACGAATATCCAGCTCAACCTTGAAACCAGCCGCTTCAAGTTGTTGCTTCAGTAGCGCTGCCACTTCTGGAAGCTCTGCACGGTCGGTAAAGGTACCGATAACAATACTTTCACCGTTTGCTTTTAGCGTTTTGTCGATTGCTTGACCTTCAGGTCGGATCGGCTCAGCCCAAGCAAGTGCAGGACCTAATAGGCCTTGTGCGATGTCCGCGTGGTTTTCATAAACAGTATTCACGATTTGCTCACGGTCTACCGCAGCCGCCGCTACCTTACGCAAGTTAATATCGCTGAATACGCCTGACTTGTTATTTAAGTAAAGCGTATTGGTACGAGGCATCGCCACTTCATAAAGTAGGTTCGGATCAATGGTCGCGATTTGTGAAACGGGTACTGCTTCAACGATGTCTGCTGTACCTGTTCTTAGAGCTGCAGCGCGAGCAAAACCGTTAGGGACGTATTCTGCAATCACAGATTCAACTTGCGCTTTTTCACCCCAGTAGCCATCGAAACGTTTTAGCTTCGCGCTGGTTGTACCGTTAATTTCAGTCAACTCAAACGGGCCCGTACCAGCACCCATTGGGCTAACACGGCCATCTTCTTGGTAAGCACTTGCTGCAAGAATCGCTAATTGAGGGCTTGATAAACGGCTTGGTAAAAGAGGGTCATCAAAGCTGGTCTTGATCTCTACGCGGTAGTTGTCCATCGCTTTCACTTCGAGATCGACACCATCTAGAATGCGTGGCTTAGGTGCAGCCTCAAGCGCTTTCTGCAAAGAGTTCACCACGGATTCTGCTGTTAATGTAGAGCCATCGTGGAATTTAACGCCTTGGCGAATCGTGAACTGCCAAGTCAGAGGATCAAGATGTTTCCAATCAGTCGCTAGCATTGGTTCTGCTTCTGAGGTTGGGCTCAAGTTCACTAACGTTTCAGCTGTGCTCCAACGAGATAACTTAAAAGCGTCATCAGAAAGTGGCGATAAACCCGTTCTTGGTGGTTGCATCATCGCAACTCGAATTTCAGATTTTACTGCGGCATCGCTAGACCCTGGTTGAGAGTCAAAACAGCCCGTCAAAGGCAGAGCCAACGCAAGCGTGCAAGCCAGTTTGATTGAATTAAAACGCATAATTATTTTTTCTCTGTAGCTGTATTTTTTTAATAAATAAGGTTGTGTTTAACAAGTAGATTTCGAAAGAGGCTGAGACTCGATCAGCATCTGAGTCGCAGGATGAGCAGGTTTACTCATCACTTGATCGGTCGGTCCGTGCTCCACCATTTCACCATGGTCGAGTACCAGTATTTCTTCACAAAGGGCTTTTGCGGCACCTAAATCGTGAGTAACCAAAATAAGGCGCATATCGCGCTTCTTTTTTAATGAATTAACCAAGTCCAACAACCTTTGGCGATTCACTGGGTCAAGGCTGGCAGTAGGTTCATCGGCCACCAGCACTGCGGGTCTAACGACAAGAGCCCGAGCAATAGCCACACGTTGAGCTTGACCTGTAGAAAGCTGATTAGGTTTCAGTAAGAGCAAACTGGCAGGCAATCCAACGTCTGAAAGCGCCTCTTCAATGATGGCTTCATGATTACCCGAAACATCTAAGTTACTTAGAGGTTCGGCTAAGATCTGTCGAACGGTATAGTAAGGGTTGAGGCTAGTGTGGGGCTCTTGAGGCACCAATTGAATCAAGCGACACACCGTTGCTTGCGCTTTGCTATCGCGAATTGGGAGCGAATAACCGAACAAGTTTATTTGACCAACGGTTGGCGCTTTAAGGCCAAATAGCAGTTCAATTAACGTTGATTTACCGGCACCAGAACGCCCAACAATTGCTAGGCTTTTGTCTTCAACATTAAGGTCTATGTTCTGTAGCGCTTTGAACGCTTTACCACCCAACCAACTTGGTACGGAGTAGTAGTGAACACTCACATTGTCGAACTTAATCTCTATCGGTGTTTGTGTTTCTGAATCAGTCACTGGCATTAATGGCGAGGCTTCTGAGTTTAGTGATAAGGTCGAGCTCATTCGATTAAGTCTCTCAATGAACAGCAGAAAGCGTGAGAGCTCGACTCAAGTGCATGTTTCGGTGCACCGTAAGCCACCACACCGCCATCATCGATGACCAACAACTTGTCACACGCCAACGCGCTATGCAGGTCATGGGTGATGAGTAAACCACCAATTTGACGCTGTTTAACATTGTGTCGAATCAGCTTAAGTATCTCTTGCTCTGTCACGGGATCTAACGCACTGGTTGGTTCATCGGCGATGATAATATCGGCGTTACTCAGCAAGCCAATCGCAATACAAACACGTTGGCGTTGCCCGCCCGAAATTTGGCTCGGGTACAACGGCAAGATGGTTTCTGGATTAGGAAAACCAAGTTGATTCAGCAACTCGGTAATTTGAATTTTTTCTTTTGATTTAAGCTTAGTGCGAGTTCCCGTCAAGGCAAGGCAGAGTTGACCTTCTATTGAAACCAGAGGGTTCAAAGCTTGAAGCGCATCTTGGAAGATAACTGCGGGGCGCTGTGTGGCAGTTCTTTGCAGCATAGGCAAACCACATACCGCTTCACCAGACAGAGAAATATGACCTTCAACCTCGACCGTCTCTGGCAGAAACCCGGCAATAGCGCGAGAAAGCATCGACTTACCAATGCCTGACGGTCCCATGATCGCCAACAGCTCACCGTGATAAACATCGAAGTGGATATCTTGGAAAAGGGTTCTCGAAGAGGTTTTGATCGTTAGGTGGTCAACAGACAAAAGTGGGGCGTTCACGCAGATACTCACAGATAGATGTTATAACATAACAACATTATCATTTAGCTGAGGCGATGAAAAGCGGACATTGAACTGTATCGCGTTTTACTTACAATTTTATTGACCATTTATAGTGAGTCATTACATACAAAAAAGCGCTCACCAAATTTATCGTATAAAAATAGTAAAGCGCTTTCATAAAATATTAATAATGTATTAAAGATGGCAATTAGACAGCTTAGTTAATGGCACCCTGTACTGCATCTTTGACTGGGTAACACTTCTGCTTAACTTGTGCGATGAACGGATACAGGAACGCAATACGCCCAAGATAGAACAGAGTAAACGCAAGCCACAAACCATGATTGCCCCAAATATCGATGGTGAATGCCTGTACCGCTAAGAATACCAACAAAGTCACGATGCTTGAGTCTCTAACCGGACGCGTGGTTCCCGTTCCGGTAAAGATGCCGTAAACCGTTAAGCCAAAGCCAGCCACTAGCGGGAACACAATCAGCCACGGGGCCATCTCTTGATACAAGGTAACCAGCGCTGGAATATCGGTAAACAAGAAAACAATCATGTCTTTGAATATCAGGGTTAAAAGCGTCAGCGCAGCAATGAAACCTGCCGTCCATTGGAAGTTAAGCCTTAATACTCGATCCAACATTGAAGGATTCTTCTGTCCCACCGCTTTACCCGCAAATACACTTGATGCGTTGGCAATGCCGTCAAACATGTAACTGACTATGAAAGTCACCTGCATCAAGATCGCGTTAGCCGCTAGAACATCGGTACCCAGTTTAGAGCCAGTACGCGCCATCATGTTGAAGAACACCAAGATACAAATGGTGCGAAGCAATAGATCAGTATTCGAAGAGATGATTGTCGATAGGTCTTTCTTGGTCATCTTCGAGCCTTGCAGGAACTCAGAGACCGAGATATTGCTGGTCTTCATCACCAAGGTCACACCAATCGCAAAGGTGGTAACTTGTGCAATCAAACTTGCGTAAGCCACACCTGCGACACCCAAATCGAAATAAAGTACAAACACCGCATCCAAGACAATGTTCAACACATTACCAAACACTTGTGTATAAAGAACGTCTTTGGCTTTCGCCTGTCCCATTAACCAACCAATAATGGTGTAGTTAAGCAACACGAAAGGCGCGCCATAAATCAAAATACTGAAGTAGATATGCGCGTGCTCGGCTACATTGGCTTCAGGCTCTATCACCCACATTGCGCCTTGCCAGATGAGTGGTTGTATCAAGATAAAGATCAAACCCACTAAACCAGACAGCACAAACGGACGCATCAAGCTACCCGCCAAATCAGTGCGGTTTCCCTTACCCAGTGCCATCGCACTTTGGCCCGTGGTACTGACACGGAAAAAACCAAACAACCAATACATGGTGTTCATAATGATGGTGCCGATCGCTACGCCACCAATCAATTCAGCAATACCAAGTTGGCCAATAACAGCGGTATCCACAGCACCTAACAGAGGTTGTGTCACCGTTGAGATGATGAAAGGGAAAGCGATTTTCAGATAATCTTTGTGGGTAATGGTCATATTCTATCGAGTGATATTAAGAACTATTTGCAATTAGAACGAAATGCTATCGTTTAATCCGTACGTTGTCATCATTTACTTAGAGTAGATTATCAACAAAGCATCTTTATCTTAGGCCAACTGCATAAAATCGTTAGCTGCTATTGGTTGTGCTAATTTGTCTCAACAAAAGATCAAAGTCTGGTTCAACAAAACAGCACAACCATCGATTAGTAAAAGCTCACGGGAAGGTAGAAATCGAGTTCGAACACTTCATCGGTGTTGAGAAAATGATTCTGATGATAATGCACATACGCGGGAGTCGAGCGCTGTTTGAAACCAGATGTGGGTAGCCACTTTTCTAACACCATACTGATCTGTGGTAGCAGTTCTCCATAGCGGCCATTTAGTCGAAACACAGCGTGTAAGCCGCCCGGAATCACCATCTGATTAACTACGCTACGATACTTAATCGGCTCATCAATCGCGATACACGCGACATAACGACACTGATCCATTTCAACCCAAGCAGGGTTTGAGTGATGCAAACCAAATTGGCTCGAAAAATCACGCTGTTCGGAATTCGCCCACGCTTTCAATATCAACCACGCATTGCGAATAGAGCGGTTATAACCCGTATGTCGAACATAGGCCGCCATGCGTTCAGGCACTTCAACGATCTTGGGTTCGGGCAATACTCGCTGCGCCACATTCAAATAGCCCGCCGCCACTTCGGAATCTTTCAAATAGGGTTTTTCTGCTACTTGTAAATCGTGTTTACGCCACTCGCCCGGAGACATATTAAAGGTCGCTTTAAATGCTCGACTAAACGAAGACACCGAGCTAAAGCCACATTTATGGGCGATCTCGACCACTGACGAGCTGGTATCAAACATCAATTGGTTGGCTGCATACTCCATTCGAGTGCGTCGGATATATTGATGCAACGACTCCCCGACCACGCTTTTAAAGGTGCGATGAAAGTGCTGTTCTGAATAGGCCGCTATCTCAGATAACTCTTTGGCAGACAAAGGCTGACTGATGTCTTGGTGAATATGGAACAGGACATCATTGATTCGCGATATGTGTTGACGTGACATCGTTTAAATAGCATAAATGGACATGTTTAAGAGCATAAACGGACACGCTAGTTTTTACAATTGCCGTGTAATATCAAGCGATAGAATAAAAACGATAAACGACGAGACACAACACATGGAAATCGCACAGTCATTACAACAGATTCAATCTTCATACATTCGAGAAATTCTCGCGGCCGCAAGCGATCCAAATGTCATTTCATTGGCCGGTGGTTTGCCAGATGAGAAAACGTTCCCTATTGATTTAATGAAGCCAACGTTAGAAGACCTAGCGAACATGCCGGAAGTTTTCCAATATGGGTCGACTGCTGGTTATGGCCCTTTGCTTGAGCACCTAACGCAAAGCTACCAATTGCCAGAGTCACACACGGCAATGATTTGTACTGGCTCTCAGCAAGGTTTGGATTTGATTGCGCGTGCGTATGTCGACCCAGGTGATGTGGTTGTCATGGAAGCGCCAAGCTACTTAGGTGCGATGCAGGTGTTTGGCCTAGTTCAAGCAAACATTGCGACCGTGTCTCAAACCGAATTTGGGCCGAATCTAGATGAATTGGAAACATGCTTTGCACAGCAAGCGCCAAAAATGTTCTACGCGGTGCCTGATTTTCACAACCCAACCGGTGTGTGCTGGGCAACAGAAACTCGTCAAAAAGTCGCTGAGCTGTGTATCAAATACAACGTGGCATTCATTGAAGATGCACCATATCGTGAGCTGCGTTTCACAGGTACAGAACTGCCGTTGGTTTCTTCGTTCTGCCCTGATAACTCTATCGTTCTTCGTTCATTCTCTAAGATTGCATCGCCAGGTCTACGTATTGGCGCGGTAACAGGTAAACGCAGCTACCTTGAACCACTGATCAAAGTGAAGCAAGGCGCTGACTTACACTCAAGTGTACCCATGCAAGCACTGCTTGTTGGTCTTCTAAAACATGAAGACTTTGGCGTACACATGGAGAACATTCGCACCCTGTACAAGTCTCGTTATGAAGTGCTGTTCTCAGAGCTAGAGAAACAACTGCCTGCAGATTGCGTGTTAAAAGCCGTCGATGGCGGGATGTTCATTTGGGTTGAGATCCCAGAGTGCGACACCTTCGAATTGGCTAAAACTCTATTATCGAATGGTGTGGCGGTTGTACCAAGCCCAGTATTTTATCCAAAGGCTGATGAAGCAAAAGCTGCACTGCGCTTAAACTTCACTAACGCTAAACCAGAAGAGCTGACTGAAGCGGTGAAACGCTTAGCGGAAGTACTTAACCAAGCGTAATCGCTGATTAAGTAAGACAGATTCAACACCAAGCCCTGCTGTATTTGTACAGCAGGGCTTTTTCGTTCCTCAAACCATAAATCCACAATAAAAAAGGCGTTATATAGCCCTACGTTTGGTTGGTTTTTGTCCCGCACCGCCTTGGTTATACTGCGGCTGATTTTAATAAGCCAACAGACTGAGCTGAGTTGAAATACTAAGTTTTGATCTGAATAGGCAACCGCTCTGGATTTACGTTCCAGCTCGCAGAAAGGAAAAACCATGTCTCAATATGTTGTATGTGCTCTGTATAAATTCGTAGCACTTGATGATTACCAAGAAATTCGCCAGCCACTAACCGACGTGTTAGAAGCCAACCAAATCCGCGGTACTTTGTTACTTGCGAGTGAAGGCATCAACGGTACCGTTGCAGGTAAGCGCGAATCTATCGACGCCCTTCTTCAATGGTTCAAACAAGATTCTCGCTTGGCTGATGTTGTTTACAAAGAGTCGTTCAACGAAGAACAACCATTCAACCGCACCAAGGTTAAGCTTAAGAAAGAGATCGTAACCATGGGCGTTGAGGGCATCGACCCACGCCACGTTGTCGGCACTTACGTGAAACCAAACGAATGGAACGCATTGATCTCTGATCCTGATGTGATTCTGGTTGATACTCGTAACGACTACGAAGTGGACATCGGCACCTTCAAAAATGCTGTAAACCCAAACACAGAAACCTTCCGTGAATTCCCTCAATACGTTGAAGACAACCTTGATCCTAAGAAGCACAAGAAAGTTGCGATGTTCTGTACTGGCGGTATTCGTTGCGAAAAATCAACAGCCTACATGAAAGAGCAAGGCTTTGATGAGGTTTATCACCTTGAAGGCGGCATTCTTAAGTACCTAGAAGAGGTACCTGAAGAAGAGAGTATGTGGGAAGGCGACTGCTACGTATTTGATGGCCGAGTTGCAGTAAACCACCAGCTAGAAAAGAGCGGTTACGATGTGTGTAACGCGTGTCGCCTGCCAATCACTGACGAAGACAAAGCCTCTAAACACTTCGAGAAAGGCGTAAGCTGCCCTAAGTGTATTGATAAGCACAGCGACGAGCAGAAAGCCCGTTTCCGTGAACGTGAAAAGCAAGTTCAACTGTCGAATGCTCGTGGCGAAACCCACGTAGGCGGCGAAGCTGCTCACCTTATCGAGCAACGCAAAAAAGAGAAGCTTGCACACAAAGAGCAGCAACGCTCTGGTAAGAAAGCAAAGTAAACTTTCTGCTTTAAACTCTTATAGTTCTAAACATATAACTATAAATAGTTAGCTATATACATACAAAAGGGCGCAAGTTCGAGGATAATCCTACGAGTTTACGCCCTTTTTTGATCGCTTTACGGCTTTGTGTTTTGAACCACATTTCTTTCGAAAAATTACTTCTATACTGTTAATAATTCGACTAGAGAGGAAGTGCCAATGCTCAATGAAAACCATGCCTTTATCTTAGATTTCCCAGATCTTAAATTAGACATTGTTCAGCTCAACCACGACGACGAAAAATTCAAAGCAGACATGCAGAAATACCACCAACTCGACTACGACATCCGTCAGCTAGAAATCTCTGGCAGCCCTATCGATGACGACAGCATGCACAACCTCAAAGTAGAACGCATGGAGCTCAAAGACTCGCTACACAAACAGCTCACGCGCCATCACGCGCTTAAGATCGTATAGAAAAATCAATCCAAGACTTTATTCTTAGCCATGCATCACGCATGGCTTTTTGGTTTGATCACTTCGCAAATCTAAGCTAATTCGGCTTCTTCAATTATGTTACTGTTTGCTTATTCAAAGGCGTTTGATAAGGAAGCGGTAAAAGTGGCAATGAAAGAAGAGAACATACAACTCCAACTCGCTTCAAATTCTGAATTCGATGAACTGTTTGCGTGTGTTAAACAAGGTATCTTCATACACGTAGATAGCGTTTTCGGCTGGGATGACGACTTTCAACGTCAACGACTTTTAAACGAATACCATCCATCTTGGTTTCATTGGGTATATCGCGAAAATAAAAGAGTGGGGCTCGCCTGCTTTAAACCTTATGACAACGCATACCATATTCATTTGCTGATCATTTTCCCCCAGTACCAAGGTCGTTCGCTTGGCAAGCAAGTCATGACTCTCATACATAAAAAAGCTATGGCAGAGCAACTTAGTCAAGTCACTCTATCGAGTTTTAAAAGTAATGCTCGTGCTATTAACTTTTATCAATCGCTTGGCTATCACGTTGTTGATGAAGGAGATGATGATTTTGTGGGGATGGAGCTCAATCTATACCACAAACACCATCTCTAATTAAACGCCCTAGCCACTCGCCCATTACTGCTCAGTACATAATGACCAATATAAGCCGGGATAAATACCGATTGCCCTTTCGTAAGGGTTAAGTGCTCACCTCTTTGGCTCACTAGCGTTAAATCATCATCTATTGCCATCAAAATTTCAGCACCGCTTGTGATCACTTCTTCTTGCTGAGGGCGATGAAAGATATTGAAATCAAAATCACTGACAGGAATATCATAACTATCACATTGACCCAGTTTTGAGGGCGCTAACAACAAGCGTTCAAACGGGATCGGTTTGAACTCTGTACAGGCAACCAACTCGGCGACATCAATGTGCTTTGGCGTTAAACCTGCTCGCAAAACGTTGTCTGAATTGGCCATAATCTCGAGCCCAGTCCCCTTGATGTATGCGTGCGGAGTGTTTGCATTCAAATACATCGCTTCACCCGGCCGTAGTGTGATCAAGTTAAGCAGCAGAACGCAAAACAAACCGATATCATTCGGGTACTGGTGGCTAAGCTCAGTAACCAAAGCAAACTCAGATTGACCTTGGTGAGCGGCTGCGTAAGCCAGAAGTTGCTCTAATGCTCGGTGTTTACGTTGGTCGTCCAGAGTTAATAAATCACGGGAAAACGCCTCTAAACCTAGAGAATCAAGGTGGTTGCCAAACTCTTCAACTAAACCAGCCAGCTCGCTCGAATTCAACTTTCTGAACAACCCTAATATTTCATCGAATTCTCGAAAGCCATTCATTGCTTGATATTCAGTGATCGCGTAAACCAATTCAGGTTTGTGGTTAGAGTCTTTGTAATTACGATGTCCTGCAGTCAGAGGGATTCCTGCTTGCTCCTCTCTTGCAAAGCCAACCTCTGCTTGGCGCTTGTTTGGGTGAACCTGAACAGACAGCGCTTTTTCTGCTGCCAAGATCTTAAACAAGAAAGGTAACTCACCAAACTCCTGCGCAATATCGCTTGATAGATAAGCGGGTTTGTTCTTGTTAATCAGCTCAGATAGAGGCACCAAATGTTGACCCAGCTTGACCATTGAGCAGCCCTTCGGATGCGCTCCCATCCAAACTTCCGCTTGCGGATCTTGTGACTCATTCTTAAAGCCAAACAGTTCACGTATCGAAGAAATGCTCCCCCATGCATAATTTTGGATGGTGTTTTCCATTGGGAAAAATGAGTGTTCTGAGAGGTGGCTGAGTGACATGGCGTTTTCCGTAGTGAGCCCTTTGAACACAATTCAGAGAGCTGATTTCTAATAACGTAAATAATTAGAAAGACTACAGAGCTCGGCTAGAACCCACATGAGATGAGGTCTTAGACGCAATAGGAAAAATTCTTAGAAACAGGTGAGACCGATGAAAAGCGTGAAAATAGTCACATTTGAATATCACAAGTAGAAAGCGCTGAGAATAAGATAGCGGCTTGTATCGCACTGATTACAGCAGCGATACAAGCATCTGAATACAAACACTAGTGACTATCTTGTTATCGTTCCTTAAAAACCAGAGCGAGCTTCTGCACTTTTCTGAGGTGATTGAGCTTGTAGGAAAGGCAGTAACAGCAAGCCAATAACGGCCGCACAAGTAGAGATGGTAATGAAGAACCCACTCCAGCCGTAAGCTTCTAGAACGAGCGCTAATGGGTAACCAGAAAGTGCTGCTCCCATATAAGCAAACAAGCCAACAAAACCTGTCGCCGCCCCGGCAGAGTCTTTATGTGAACATTCCGCCGCCGCCATGCCAATAAGCATTTGAGGGCCAAAAACAAAAAAGCCAACGCAGAATAGCCCAGCCGCTTGAAACACAAAGTTGGTTAAAGGCATAAGCCATAAAGCCGAAACCGAAAGGAAGATGCCAATCGCAAACAAGATGTTCATTGGACCGCGGTTGCCACCAAACAACCTATCCGATCCCCACCCAGCAACAAGTGAACCAACAAAACCTCCTATCTCGAACAGAGACAAGGCAGCGTTGGCGTTTATCAAACTGTAATCGTGTTCTTCGGTGAGGTATAAATTGCCCCAGTCGTTAACTGCCGTTCTTACGATGTAAACCAACACATAGCTAAAAGCGAGCAACCAAATGTACTTATTGCTGAACACATAGGTTTTTAGGATTTCTCGATAGCTTAACCCTTGCCCATGGCTCTCTTGCGCTAATTCTAGATGGTCACTGCGCCACTTCCCTACCGTCGGAAGTCCCATGGTGGTGGGCTTGTCACGTAAGCGCCAGCAGACAATAAGACCGATAAAAACACCAATCACACCCGGCCAGATAAACCCAGCTCGCCAACTGAACTGCAGCGTTAGATAACCCACAAGAATAGGGATAAGCGCTCCACCAACGTTGTGCGCTGTATTCCAGATTGCCCAGCGAAAGCCTCTTTCGGAGCGAGAATACCAAGTCGTCAATAACTTGGAACACGATGGCCAGCCCCAACCTTGGAACCATGCATTCAGTACCCATAGCGAGATAAAAGCCGCTAACGAACTCGAAAAGCCAAACGCGATGTTTATCAGACCAGTCGCGATTAGGCCAAGCCCCATGAAGTAACGAGGGTTCGACCGATCCGATATCGTGCCTGAGATAAATTTCGATAAGCCATAAGAAAGATAAAAGAGCGTGCCAATTAAGCCGATATCACCTTTGTCCAAACCAAGATCGGTGATCATTGCAGGCGCAGCGTAATTAAAGGTTTTACGAGTGAAGTAAAAACCAGCATAGCCGACATACATACCTATCATGATATGGAGGCGCCAGTAGCGATAACTCTGATTGACTTCATCATCTGTTAGAGCATGACTGTTTGACGTTGTTGAGCGCAGAAATCCAAACATATTCGTTCTCACACTTTGGGTAATGTAACGCTGATATTGGTACCCGAAGATGAGCCATTAGCGTTGATTGTCATCTTGCCGCCAAGCGCCTGAACACGCTCTTGCATACCGCGAACACCCATTCCTTTGAGAAGATCTTGCGCTGTAAAACCAACGCCATTATCTGTGATCCGAAGGTCAGCTTGGTCGCCTAAAATCAGTTCAATTTTAATCTCGCTCGCGTTGGCGTATTTAGAGGCGTTGTTTAGAGATTCTTGGCACAGCCTGAAGATAGTGACCTTAAGCGTGTCACTCAAACACGAGTAATCACCTTGCCAATTTAACTGGATATCAACGCCGTGATCCGAAAACTCCATCTCTCGAATTAGCTGTTCCACGGAATCTTTTAGGTCCAGATCGTCCAACATCTTAGGTCTTAGTTTTGTAAGTAGACGTTTGGTGGTGTCATAAACATTCAAAGATAATGACTCAATGGTACCCGCACAGCGAACGCTCATCTCAGCGGCATCGACGCGTTTAATAATGCTCGCCTGAGTCCGAATTGCCGTGATGTTCTGGCCAATTTCATCATGCAGTTCACGCGCAATATCACGACGAACCGACTCTTCAGCGGTCACTAACTGACGTGAAAGGTTTTGATTTCTAGAGAGTTCACTTCGCAATTTGGAGTTGAGATCTTTCTGCTTTTGAACCGCTAAACCAAGCAATATACCTGTGATGGTTTGAGCAGATAGAGACAAGAGCAAGTCGGTAATTTCGAGTTTGGACGTTCCACTATGAGCAGCAATCAGCGCGACACTATTTAGCATTGTTGCAAGCAGAGCGCCTTGCCATCCGTAACGAACGGCCAGCAAGATAATAGGGATCGCCATACAGAATGGGGCAAAGCGCCTTAGCTCATCAGGCAAACTGGTTTGTATCAAAATACTGGCGACCAACAAGACGCTATATAAAGCGATGTGACGGATTTTGAACTCTACAACATTATGGATTAAGTAAGAGCCCAGTGGTGACCACTTGTTTTGGAATAGATAGTTCCAGACTAGATAACACATCGGCACCAGCATCAGTCCGCCAGTAATACTCACCAACCACACCATGTAAACAGCCGGAACATGAGAACCCACAACGGCAACATTAATGAATGCTGTGACCATGATTAAGCTCGCCATCACTAACAAGTGACGATTCTGGTCACCAGAATAATAACGCTTGGCAATTAGCGTGGCAGGAATACTCAATCCACTGGCGATGAGTATCGTCAGCCATTGAGGTTCATCAAGTAGCAGAGCTAAAGCGATCGCAAGCCCCCACTCGGCAATATAGATAGCAGGCCAATAGTGAGTGCGAGTGTGCAGCGTCATTCCCAATCGAAGTGAAAACGGGAAAAGCAGAATGGCTAACTCAGGGTCATTAATAAAATAGAAGGCAATAACCCACAAACAGAACCATGCACAACCAGCCATAAAAACCCCACACAGGGAGGTGGCTAGGTAAGAACGCATTAATACTGGTCTTGTGTAAACAATTTAGCTAACTCGACGTTGTTCTTAACATTGAGTTTGTCCATCGCATTGGCACGGTGTACATGCACCGTTTTATGGCTAACCCCTAGCTCTACGGCAATAGATTTTACATCGAGCCCTGTCGCCAATAACTGACACACTTCGCTTTCTCTGCGGGTGAGCTGATTTAAAGAGGCTTTATTCTTCATGGGCGTCGCAAGCTTTATGGCGATATCGGGCGTGAGATAACAGCCACCATTTGCGCTCGTGTGTACGGCTTGGATTAACTCATCAGGGCTACAGCGCTTGCTGAGATAACCTTTGGCTCCTAACTCTAATGACTTCTCAACCATCGCCGGCGAGTCATGAACGCTCAACATGATGCTGGCAATGCCAGATGGAATCTCTTCCAATAAGCTCAGGCCACTTTCGTCTTGCATTGAGATATCTAAGATCACGACATCAGGGTGACAACTTGGCAATCCTAGGCGCGCTTCTGCCGCAGAGTTGAATTCCCCCACGACCGTAATATCAGCTTCAAGACTGAGTAATTGAGCAAAGCCAGATCGAACAATGACGTGGTCATCAACAAGCGCAACATTAATCATGATATTAACCAAAATTAAGAGTAAGAAAGAAAAATAGCCCCAACAGGAGCTATCTAAAATTAAGTTTATTAATAGAGATGATACTGAATCGAACTAACGATTGGTATGATCTCACGTGCTTTAAACCAATAAAGCACGTGAGACTCGCTACGCGTTTTGAGACGCTAAGTGTATTTTCTTAGCGTGGCGAATCTTCTTCTCTTCCGCAACCGCAACGAATAGCAGTAACACGATACAAATGGCAGCTGACGTATCAAGCGCTGCGAACGTGCCTTTCCAACCCGTTAAGCCAAAAATAGGTGTGCCGTCTGCAATCATACCTAGGCCAAGTTTGGCAAAGCTGTCACCAATTAAGTAAGCAAATGTACCTTTCACGCCATCCGCAACGCTGATTGCTTTCTTAGGCACGAAACCTACTGCAGCAACACCAATCAGCAACTGAGGACCAAATACTAGGAAACCAAGCACAAACAGTGATGCTAGGTACATGAACTCACTGGTTGCATGCTGGTAGAACTCTAGCGAAACGATAATCAGGCCAAGCGATACACAAGCAACCAAAGCACGGCGTCCGTTCGCAAGGTCTGACAGATAACCCCACATTAACGTACCGACCAGTGCACCAACCTCAAACAGAGTGAAGCCTGAAATCGCGGTTTCTTTTGATAGACCTAGCTCTTGATACGCATAAACGGTAGACCATTGATCGATACCGATACGAACAATGTATAAGAAGATATTCGCGAAGCAGAGCAACCAGATCACTTTGTTTTTCAGGATGTATTCAACAAAGATCTCTTTCTTAGTCATTTGATTTTCTTCAGCAGCCGTATCTTCTTCGCTGACTTCTTCATCAAACAACTCTTCAACCGTACCTAGACCATAGGCTTCTGGAGAGTCATTACCAAAGCGCATACCAATAAAGCCAACCACAATCGCAATGATTGATGGGAACACGAACATACCGATCACGTTGCCATCAAAAAGGTAGTTAGCACCGAACAGAGCAACACCAGCGGCACCTGCGCCACCCACGTTGTGCGACATATTCCAAAGGCCTAAATAAGAACCACGCTTGTTACGAGGCGTCCATTTAGTGATGGTCGAGTAGCTTGAAGGACCGCCGGTACTTTGGAAGAAACCACTCAACGCATAGAAGGCAACCATCAAGAATAAGCTAGCACTGCCACCGCCCATACTGAAGCTGAAGCCCAACATAGCGATACCAGAAAGGACAAGCATGAATGGCAGGAACTGCTTGGTGTTTTTACCATCGGCATAATAGGAAACGACGGTTTTACCGATACCGTAAGTGATAGAGAAACCCAGACCGATAAGACCTAGATCCGTCATCGATAATCCATAAGTAGAAATCATGTCGTTTTGCGCGACATTGAAGTTCTTACGGATCAAATACATGGTTAGATAACCAATGAACACGACGAGGTAAGATTGTAGGAATGGTTTAAACCACATTTTTCTTCTAGTTTCGACCGGAAGATCCAGCGTCGGTTTTCGAACCTGATCTAGGAACTTTAACATTGTGAACTCTCTTATTTTTTGTGAGGTCTGCACGGCATAATTGCGGCCATACATTGTTTGTTAGTTGACCGTGAAATAATAAGGAGTCTAAAAATCGACCGCATGAGAGAGGGTCTTAGAATAACTAGGAAAAATTCTTAGTTCAGAATTGGGAGTCAAGAAAGCGTGAACAGCATCACTTTGTTTACGGTCTGTTATGGATTGATATTACGATAACAAAAGTCACTCATTTCAGGGCCGACGAACCTTGTAAATAAACAGAAACGAGTGGATTACTTCACTAAAAAAACACCAGTATCGGTTCATCACCATAAAACTCCATGGTCATGGTGTGTCCGATACTGGTTCAGCATTCATTCTGATTAAAATAGATTCAATAGGCTTGTTACGTTTCGCGTGAATCGTACTACAGTCGCTTGCCGCTACCGTCTTCCCACATTACTTCACATTCATCTTTGATGGCAGCTTTTAATAATTCAACCAGTGGGAACGCTCGACTACCGATATTAACAGGCGCTTCAACCACCTCTTCTTCATTGTCGTCATCAGTATTTTCATGCTCTACGGACTTGCTCTGCTCTGCTGCAATAGCAGCACGTAGATTATCCAGAGCTTGAGGAACCTCTGAAGCATCCATAGCACCTGGGATGGAGCCGCTATGCCCAAGCATCTTGATGAACTGGAGGCCGACTTCACCAAACATCGTGACACTAGCATGAGCTTTACAACTAAAGGTAATTAACATAATGAGCCTTTCTTAATTTTGGTCGTTTACAAACTATGTGGAGTAACTCTCTGGAAAGCAAGTAGATAAACATCAAACAACGGTTACAAGTTTGATGCTTAAATCTAATCTTCTAGAGATGACCAGCACCATCGGTGATATACATCACTATTTGGAATTGATTGAACAGCCTTTCATATGAAACCTTGATAGTAGTCACACTAAATAGACATCTAAGCCTCTGCATAGCTTGTTATTTAATCTACTATTAACACCATTATCAAAAACTTTGGCACAGATCACATGAAAAGGCTCGTCGGCAGGCACCTAGAAGAAATGGCGGACATACGATCCACCCGCAAGCAAAAAATTGTCCACTCCTTTTCACTGACTGCCGCTGCGTTATTCATTTTCTATACTTGGGCTTACTTCGAAGGCGAGCATTACACGCTGTCAATATTCGAATTGTGCTTCGCCATCATTGCCATTTCTAACGCTTTATATGTAAGAAAAGTCATCAATCCTGAGTATTCCGAATTGATTCTGAGTGGTGTTCTTCTAGTTCAGGGCGTCATCCTATTCTTGTACAGTCACGCCATCCCAGATCGCATCCTCTGGCTCTACCCAATTCTGGCCGCGGTCATTTTCATTAATGATTTCAGAATTGGCATAATCTTCAGCACCTCGTTTTGCCTGTTCATCAGCACCTTGATTACAGCAATGCCCAACAATTTTTCTTTACCATTTAACAGCACACACAGATTTTTCCTTAGCTTATTTACCATGAGCTTGGTGTGCCACACATCCGCCTATTACTACACAAAAGCCGTCAGTTATATTCAACGCCTGTATAAAGAAGGCATTGAAGATCTCGCTTACAGAGATCAGTTAACCGGCTTGGCAAACCGTTGGAGCTTTGAACGCTGGGCGACAGAAAAACTAGCCACCGTGGATAGTGAGCGATCACTTACGGCATTGGTCTTTTTGGATATAGATGACTTTAAAGGCATTAACGACAGCTACGGGCACGATGTGGGAGACAGTGTCTTACAGCATTTTGCCAATCGCTTGAGCAACAACATTCGAACCAGAGACAGAAAAAGCCATGAATACGATTATTCCATCGCGCGCTTTGCTGGAGACGAGTTTGTTCTGATGCTCTACGATGTACCCTCTCGTAAAGATCTAGACGGTATTTTAGATAGGATTTGCGGGCTGTTCGAAAGTGGTTGCCAGACAAACGAGAGAATCAAGGAATTGACGTTAAGTGTTGGGGTTGCTTTGTATCCGCAAGATGCCCAAGAATTACATGAGCTGACGAGATGTGCTGATAAAGCGATGTATGTTGCCAAGCATTCAGGAAAAAACCGATATGCTTATTATCACGACAACCCAGTATCGACCCTGATAGAAGAACTACCAACGAGCCTTGTTAGCTCAGCACCGGATTCATCTGAACTTGAAGATTGCTTTGAAGCGAAGATCGAAGGGAACAATGTTACGCTATTAAAAACGCGCCAACGCTAGCCATTCCTATAACGGAGCGGCGCTGCTAACCTGCAAGGTACATAAGCCAAAGACTCACTAACCCGATCATAATAATCCATATGACTTGACGTGTTCGGTTTGGGTTATTCCCTTTAGGTCGCCTCACCACGGTTTTAAAAGCGGCTTGCTTAGCTGACTGAATAAACGGCGCTTCTATCTCACGTTTTTTCACGCGGCGTTTAACTGCGCTGTTTGCAACCTCTGTAAAGCGCTGGCTTTGCTCCGTTGTAAAGTCGTTATCAAAACCTATCCGACCATGCCTTTCGCCATGTTTTTGCTGAACTGCCATAGCGGCCTCCTTGGCGATATACTCTCTATTGAGTATAGACATAATTTCATATTGTTACCTGTTCAAGATTTTCGAATAAGTCACTCAACGCTGTGCCATCTTCTTTTTAAATCAAATTACATAAACTACAGCTATTCAAGTTTATGAGGGTTTCAAAATGACGAATGTAAGAGCAGTAGATCATGTGATTGCAGCGCATGCCACCTCAGACGGTGATGGTGTCAAAATCCAACGACTTACGGGTTTTAATAACACGCGCTTCTCTCCATTTTTGATGATTGATGAACTTAAATCGGATGAAAGCAAAGACTATGTTGGCGGCTTTCCTCCACACCCTCACCGTGGAATAGAAACGCTCACTTACATGCTCCAAGGTCATTTCCAACACAAAGACCATATGGGGAATGTTGGAGAGCTGCGCAGCGGTGGCGCACAGTGGATGGCTGCAGGCCGTGGTGTCATTCACAGCGAAATGCCAATGATGGAAGAAGGCGCGCTGCATGGTTTTCAGATTTGGATAAACCAACCTGCGGCACACAAAATGCAGCCAGCGCAATATCACGACTTCCAAAATGAAAGCATCGCGGAACATCAAAGTGAACAAAGTGGTTTGTTGAGAGTGATTGCCGGAGGGTTTGAACTGCACAACCAAACAGACGATGGTTCAGAGGCTTTACGATCGCAGGGGCCATTACAGAAAACAGGTGTGCCGTTAAGCGTTGCGGATTGGCGCTCTCATTCTGGGCAAAAAGTTACGTTAGGGACTAATGTTAATCATAATGCCATGACTTACGTGTACCGAGGCAGTATTAAGATCGGCGACAAAGTGATCAACCAAGGTCAACTTGCCCTGCTTACCAAAGCTGACTTGCTGTCTTTGGGTAGCTTGGAAGATTCAGGGGTACTGATTTTTTCCGGTGAACCGATTAATGAACCTGTTGTTCACTATGGTCCGTTTGTCATGAACTCGATGGAAGAGATTGAACAGACAATTCAAGA
Source organism: Vibrio sp. 10N.222.52.B7 (assembly GCF_041474275.1). Lineage (NCBI taxonomy): Bacteria > Pseudomonadati > Pseudomonadota > Gammaproteobacteria > Vibrionales > Vibrionaceae > Vibrio > Vibrio sp. 10N.222.52.B7. The sequence continues at coordinate 195,552 of NZ_JBFRTU010000006.1, forward strand.
CTACAACAACGGTGTGTTTGAGACTTACTGATGTCTTGGCTATGAGCTTTGAGCTTTGAGCTTTGAGCTTTGAAGATTGAAGATTGAAGATTGAAGAGATTTTGCAACGAACAACGATTTGGTCATCCATTTGATGACTACAAAAACAAGTGACACTATCCACTGCCGGTTACTATCACTTATTTAACCACGCTCCTAGAGCGTGGTTTTTTCTATTCAAGCAGAGACAAACGATGCCCTGATTGAACAAATTTAGACCTGATTACAAGTACTCACACAGGTAAGCCGTCGCTTCTTTTACCTGTAGGTCGAATGAAGAGTCACCCGCAACGTCAAAAGACTCACCAGATTGGTATGTCGTCCAATCATCATCGCCAACACGCTTTACAATCAAAGCACCTTTAACAACGGTCATCTTTTCTGGAGCTGCAGTACCAAACGTGTACTCACCAGCCGCCATGACACCAACACTCACATCAGCACCAGACTGGTTAAACGCTAACGACTTAACGCCACCTTCAAAGTATGTATTTTCTTTAATCATTGTACTTCCTTGTTATCTTCAAATTGCACTTATTGAGCTCACCGAGTAAGCCTATGCGTAAATTTAGGTGATAATTGTTTTAACCAATTCGAGACTTTCCTACAAGAAATAAATACGCATAGCTTAAGCATTTCTGGAATTCGCTTTCATTGATAACGTAAATATTGAGGAGCAAGGCTAAAAAACCACTAACGCAATCAAATCTATTAGAACATTCGATCCTGCTTCTAACTCTTATAACAATTTTTGCAAACTAAGATTTTAGTTAATAGAATCTAAGACAATATCAGTCGAAAAATGAAGAGATAATGGCAAAAAATCCGACTAAAAGCAGAGACCTATTTGCCAACTCGTTACTCTACGGCTTCCTATTAGCTGGCTTTATGGTTGCCTTCACCGCCGGCTACTTTGCTTACCAAGCCCACCAGCAATCTGTCAGTCCAAGTAATGTCTATGGCACATGGATAGAGATTGCGGCTCCACCTTACAACACCGATATCCTGACATTTTCAGACAAAGGTGTGATGATGAATCATCGTCTTATCACTACCTCATTCGATTTTGACGGTAAGATTGTCACGATCAACACAGGATCTGGAACCACCGTTTACACCATCAGCGGCACCTATGATTCACCTCGCTTGAAGCGACTAGAGCCAAGCGTACCGTCTCAGCAATTTGTTAAAGAAGGCTACGAAAATACTGCAATTGGTGATACCCATAGTGTCATGCAACAACGACGTGCTTCCCTAGCTGAGCAATTCAAAAGATAAACCTCCTCTTCTCCTTGCTTCCAGAAGCATTAGCCTACTCGTCGATTGGCCTCGCTCGCTCAACACACTTCACTTTGTGATTCTGCTTCAATTCACAGTATTTTCTTATAGTTTGTCGCACCTTTTCATAACTTCATGTCGTGAATTTTCACTTGTGAGATTTTCCTACTGAAGGATGTTTTATTTTATAAAACATGGACTCAGCATCTCACTCATTAAGCAACAGAATTGTAACAAGATACAATTTTTTAGTTGTCCATCGAAAACGGATTTATTTTCAGTTATAAAATTAAAACTCTCTCGAATACTGACTGGGAAGCTCCTTCAAAACTGACTGGAGCCGTTTTATGGGGCCATTTGGTTCTCGTAACCTTCAAGGAATGAGAGAAAAAGTATGATTCGTATAAATACCTGTGCTGCGAGCATTGCTCTAGCGCTATCTGGTACAGCATTAGCTGCTCCAACAGCACCTAGCATCGACATGTACGGTTCCAACAACCTGCAATTTTCCAAAATTGAACTCGCGATGGAAACCACCTCTGGCTACAACCAGATGGTGAAATATCACGATAAAGCAAAGGTCGACGTCAAGTTCAACCAATGGAGCGGAACGTCAGGAAACACGTACAACATCTACTTTGATGGCGTTAAAGTAGCCACCGGCCCAATCACTGGCAGCCAAACCACGGCTTCATTCGAATACGGCCAAGGCGGCTTATTCGATATGGAAATTGAAGCGTGTGACGAAACTGGTTGTAGCAAGAGCGCACCCGCTAAAATCACCATCGCAGATACCGATGGCTCCCACTTAGCGCCACTTGCGATGAATGTGGATCCAAACAACAAGTCATACAACACAGATCCAAACACGGTAGTAGGTACTTACTTTGTTGAATGGGGTATTTATGGTCGTGACTACACGGTAGATAACCTACCCGCTGACAACTTGACCCATATCCTTTATGGCTTCATCCCAATTTGTGGTCCGAACGAATCAGTTAAATCAGTAGGTGGTAACAGCTACAACGCACTCATGACGGCATGTCAGGGCGTTAACGATTACGAGGTGGTGATCCATGACCCTTGGGCGGCTTTCCAGAAGAGCTTCCCTCAAGCGGGTCACGAGTACAGCTCACCTATCAAGGGTAACTACGCAATGATGATGGCGCTCAAACAGCGTAATCCTGATTTGAAGATCATCCCATCGATTGGTGGCTGGACACTGTCTGACCCATTCTTCGATTTCACAACCAAAGCAAACCGTGACACCTTTGTCGCATCAGTTAAGAAGTTCCTTAACACATGGAAATTCTACGACGGTGTGGATATCGACTGGGAATTCCCTGGCGGCGGCGGTGCTGCACTTGATCTTGGTGACCCTGTGAACGATGGCCCTGCTTACATAGCCCTCATGGCAGAACTACGCGTGATGCTCGATGAGCTAGAAGCTGAAAATGGTCGCACTTACGAACTCACATCAGCTATCGGTGTTGGCCACGATAAAATTGAAGACGTGAACTATGGAGATGCTATCCAATACATGGATTACATCTTTGCGATGACTTACGACTTCTACGGCGGTTGGAACAACGTTTTAGGTCACCAGACAGCATTGAACTGCGGTAACTTCATGCGCCCTGGCCAATGTGATGGCACAGGACTTGATGAAAATGGTGAACCGTACACTGGCCCTGCTTACACCACAGACAACGGCATCCAACTGCTTCTTGAGCAAGGTGTTCCAGCCAACAAGCTTGTTGTTGGTACAGCGATGTACGGTCGTGGTTGGGAAGGCGTATTGCCATCATCACTTTCAGATCCTAGTGACCCTATGACAGGTGTTGGTAACGGCAAACTGAAAGGCAGCTCTGCACAAGGTGTCTGGGAAGATGGCGTTATCGACTACAAAGGCATTAAGGCGAACATGCTTGGTGCGAACAACCAAGGGATCAATGGCTTCGAATACGGCTACGACGAAATGGCAGAAGCGCCTTACGTTTGGAATCGCACCTCAGGTCAGCTAATCACATTTGATGATGACCGCTCGGTAAAAGCAAAAGGCGCGTACGTTCGTAGTCTTGGTCTTGCAGGTCTATTCTCTTGGGAAATTGATGCAGATAACGGCGATATCCTGAATGCAATGCATGAAGGTCTTGCTGGCGGTACAACAGATCCTGTCAACCGCAAACCTACGGCAGCTGCAGGTGCCGACCAATCCGTTGAAGGCCCAGCTTCTGTTTCTCTAGACGGTAGCGCTTCAAAAGACAGCGACGGCACAATTGCGAGCTACGCTTGGTCACAAGTAAGCGGTGCTGCGGTCACACTAGCCAACGCTAATGCAGCAGTTGCAAGCTTCGATGTGGTTGAAGTCGCTCAACAAGAAGTACTCACGTTCAGCCTAACGGTAACTGATAATGAAGGTGCGACTGCAACTGACACCGTGGTTGTAACAGTAAGCCCTAAAGACACAGGTCCAGTAAACACAGCTCCGGTCGCGGTTGTTTCGGCTCCGGCTGAAGTAAGTGCGGGTGATGTTGTCGTGGTTGATGCTTCGGCTTCGAGCGATGCTGACCAAGACACATTAATCTTCACATGGGATGTACCTGCTGGTATTGATGCAACGATTCAAGGTTCTTCAGTGAGCTTTGTCGCGGCGGAATACACGCAAGATACGACGCTGAACTTCTCTGTATCGGTCAGCGATGGCACTGATACATCGGTAGCGGCTACTTCAGTGAACGTTCTTAAGAAAACCACAGGCGGCGGTACGTGTACTAACGCTTGGGATTCAAGTACGGTCTACACTGGCGGCGACCAAGTAACTCAAGGCGGTAAGGTTTGGGAAGCGAAATGGTGGACAACAGGTGAAGATCCAACAACGACAGGCCAATGGGGCGTGTGGAAAGAGATCGGCCCAGCAAGCTGTGCTAACTAAGGACAAGATTAGTTAAAGCTAACTAAGCAACTAAAAGCAAAGGCCAACCAGAACATATCTGGTTGGCCTTTTTAGTGTTTTTTCTCTCAACCCACGTTCTAGTTGTTTGAGTAGTTAAAGTTAACCAATTAAGTTATCAAAGCTCTCGAACACTTGTGGGCACTTCATTACTCGCCCGTGACCCTGTCCTTGAGTCGCAATCAAGGTAACGCGACCCATTTCATTAGCAGCACGCTGAGACACATCAAACTTAGTAAACTTGTCTTGCTCGTCATGAACAATGATCGTCTGAGACTCACGAAGCGCTAGCTTTCCATAGGGATCAACAGACTGAATTGGGTAGTTAAACTGCTCTTCCACTTCACCCACGACCGCCTCAAACAACTTCATTGAGTAACCAGAACGCGCAACGCTACCAAATAGGTTTTCTAGATAATCCAACACAGGTGCAATGAGCAACAAAGGTTTGTTTTCTAGTTTAACGTGCTTACACTCCAACGCAGAAGCGGTACCCATACTGTGACCGACCAAACCTGCCACTTCCCCCACCGAATCTAGAACAGCTTCCAAACCATTCACAAACGCTGGGATATGACCATGTACGCCATCACTGCCACCATGAGCAGGATGATCGTAAGCCAAGGCCGTAAAACCTTTCGCGGCGATGTGTTCCATTAAAGGAAAAAACTGACTCGCGGTGCCTGACCAACCGTGGGTAAGCACCCAAACTGGACCAGTACCCAAAGAATACGTTTTGATAACGCCATCACGACCTTTGATTTCACTCTTAATAAGCCCTTGAGGATCGGCATTTTTTTGCTCGGTACGCATCGGAGTGAGCAGCAGTTTACGTGCCGTTTTCTTTGCGTGGCTCGGCGCTAAAATGTAGTGCAGATTGGTTGTAGCGCCAATCAAGCTACGCTTGAAGCTGAATTTGTTCGATGTATTGAAATAGATTTTGTCACTCATGACCGTTCCTTGTATCGCCATCATTATTGGCGGATCGAGCCCGGCCCTAAAAATCGAACGACCGTGCTATTTGTTGATATAAAAAATGGCGCTACTGCGATTTATCATCGCTTACCACCACTTCTCTAAAATTTTGTTGTAAACCTTACTTCAGCAAGACTCACATGATTTGCGGGTTAACCTGCTGTATGTATTAAACCGCTTTCCAACTGGCTACCAAGCGCTCTACACCACTCCAAAAATGAGTGTGGCTCGCTTGTTGGCCCCGTAATGAGTAGAACAAGTTCGCACTTAAGTAGAGACCGTACAACTCGAAGGTTGCCTGTTTCGGGTCTAAATCGGCTCTGAATTGTTTGCTTTCAACCGCTTTTGCTACCTGAATCGTCAAGTAATCAATCCACACTGAAATGGTTTTCTGCAGTGCCTTCTGAATCACAGAGGTTTCGCTGCCTGCATCTTTCCAAGCATCAATAAACATGCAGCTGCCTTGGAACGAGTGGTTCCAGCCCAGCCAGTTATCGAGCAGTTGTTTCAGCTTGGCTTCAATATCACCGTCGCCCAACTCTCTCGCCGGAATGATGACTCTTTCAGTGAATATAGCGTTGGAATATTCGAGTACAGAGAGTTGCAGGTTCTCTTTAGAGTTGAAGTGCGCAAACAATCCACTCTTAGACATACCACACTGCTTGGCTAATTCGCCAATCGTCAAACTTTCAAGACCATTCTCACTCGCAAGTGCAAATGCATGGCTCAAAATATACTCTTTGGTTATCTTTCCTTTGCTCATTATTCACCAATAATAAATCTGATGCTTTCTTTTTAGCACGTTCGTACTTTTTTTCAAGTTTTTTACTTAACCCTTGGTATTCATTTTGTATTATCAAAGAATTGTGGAAAAATGCGACAGTATTCAAAGGAAATTGAAATCGACTAACAAAGGAAAAAGAATGAACACACTTTGGGAACAGTTTGCGTTTTCGGCGTCAGTAACAGGCCCTATCTGTTTAATGCTGTTTCTCGGTGTGATGCTCAAGCGAATCGGCTTAATCAATGACAATTTCATTGATGTCGCATCTAAGGTCGTATTTCAAGTCACTCTACCCGCGATGCTATTTCTAAGCATTGTTCAATCGAATCACAACTTTTCAGCCAGTAGCGCGTTAGTGGCGTTTGGCGTCATCGCAAATTTTATCTTTTTCTTGTTCACGATTTTCTCAACCAAGTTGGTATTCAAAGGTTCGAAAGATCAAGGTGTGATTGTCCAAGGTGGATTCCGCGCTAATACCGCGATCATCGGCCTCGCCTATGTGGCTAATATCTATGGCAACCAAGGTGTGGCATTGGCGGCTATCTATGTCGCATCCCTAACCGTGCTGTATAACATTCAAGCTGTGATTGCACTGACACCCAAAGGCAAAGACACCGGCGCTAAAGCCATTAAAGTAATCGTCAAGTCCATCACCAAAAACCCGTTGATCATCGCTATTTTCTCAGCGGTCGTCTTCTATGCGCTTTCAATTCCTATTCCAAAAATGGTGGCTGACGCTGGGCAATACTTTGCCAATATGACATTACCTTTAGCCCTGCTCTGTACTGGCGGGTCGCTGGACATCAGCTCGCTCAAACAAGAAAAGTTATCGACGTGGTTCGCCTCTAGCTACAAGTTAATTGCCTCACCGTTACTGATTACACTGGCGGCTGGGTACTTAGGATTTGAAGGGCTCGATCTCGGGCTTATCTTCTTGATGAGCGCAGCACCAACAGCAGCGGCAAGCTACGTTATGGCTCGTGCGATGGGAGGAAACTCAACACTGGCGGCTAACATCATCGCGCTTACTACTGTTGTTTCTCTTATCACTTGTACTCTCGGTATTTTTGTACTTACTGCAATGGATTTAATATAGCTGCGACAGGCTTCAAATAATCAATACAAGCCTTAAAACAAAGGTCGCAACCCTTGATTTAGCGCTAACTGATTCAATAAAAAGGCTGTTAGATTCTACGAAAATTTTCTTAGAGATCTGATATGTCTTCCGTTCAACATACGCCTTCACAACACATCGCCAGTATTGAGTTGGGTCGAGTGATTGCTATCTTGGCGATCATTGGTTTACACGGTCAAATGGCACTCACTTATTGGCAAATAGATGAAGTGCCTTGGATCGGTTATGTACTCAACCAAACCGCTCGTTTTGCGGTACCTCTGTTTTTCCTAATTTCCGGTTATCTTATTCAGCCCAAGCTGACTGCCTCCCCGTGGCAAACCGTCATTAATTACTCTAAACCACTGCTTAAGGTTTGGTTAGCATGGAGCATCATTTGCTTAGTGATGCCATTCAACCTCGCGAAGGTAGAAGAGTTTGGTTACCTAGGTGAGCGCCAAGGCTATTGGGGTTTCTTAATGAACACGCCACTTAACTCTTTCTTAGAGGGTGGATTGGTTCATTTATGGTTTATTCCCGCTCTGGTTTGTGCAGTTTTGATCATTGCTTTGATAGTCGAAATGAAACTCGACAAACTGCTATTACCAGCGGCCATTGTACTTTACGTTTATGGTGTTTTAGCGGGCAGCTACGCAACGCTAGCCGGGTTAGAAGCACCTTTCTTCACGCGTAATGGCCCGTTCTTTAGCACGTTAATGGTGACCTTAGGTTTCCTCATTCGTCAGAATCAATGGAAGGTGTCATCCGCTAAAGCGCTGGCGTTATTAGCGTTAGGCATGTTGATTCACTTTGCTGAGGCGGCGTGGCTCACCACGTTCGACGTCGGATTCAACATGAATGATTTCTTGTTTGGCACGGCGCTATGGGGGATGGGCGTGTTCATGTGGCTTTTAGCAAATCCAAACATGGGTAACTACGCTTGGGTTCGCGCCATTTCAAATCGCATGCTAGGTATCTACGTCAGCCATTTGCTGATCATTATCGTGTTGTTCAATGTCTGTGGAGTTTTAGGCATTACGGAATTGGCAAAAGACGTTACGGTATTTTTTGGCACCGTATTGTTGAGCTTCGGGTTGGTTGTTGGAATCGAAAAAACACCACTGCGACGTGTGCTGCTTCGTTAGTGTTTGTGCCTAACATCATCAGCTAAATCAGTTTTAAAGAGTCACAAAAAATAAAGGCAAGATAACGGATTATCTTGCCTTTATTTCATCATGTCAGTAATGAGACTGTGTCACTCGCTGGAGTGTTATCGGAACGCCATTGCGCCCTTGCCAACACCTTCATAAGCGACGATTTGTAGTGATTGGTTCTCTGCTAGGCTCGGTTCAACTTGATCCGCGATATAGCCAGCAAGTAATTCCACCGTGGTATCTGTCGGTAAAATTTCCGTCTCACTCTTAGCAATCGCTAGCTCAAATTCGCCTTGTGGCGCGGTGTAGCGGAAGCCATAGTGACTTTCATCATTAACACTGTTCGCGTTTTCACTCAGGTTAAGTGATGAAACTGAAACTTGGTCTTCTTTAGAACCTAAATAAATGTCTTCCCAACGCTGAGCAAATGCTTGTTCACGTTGCCCGTCACGCTGACCATCGACCACGATTTCTACTGGAGAACGGTGACCATGCGCGATGCGTTGGCAGTTGCCATCATGCTTTTTTAAACCATGGGTGTAGTGGTAGAACGCGCCATTAATGTTCTCGTGGCGAAGGGTAATCTCTAACCCTGTGACGTTACTTGGTAGGTTATCGCGAAGAATATTGTAAACGTGTGCGGTCACACTCTCGATGGTGATCGCTTCTGCATCAATGAGGCAATATGCTTCATCAGGGCAATGTAGATGAAGACTCTTGTCACCACGCAACACATCCACTTTAGCGTAGCCCGGTTTACTTGCTTGATGCACGATCGCAGCGTTTTTCATTGGCAGCAGTAAGCGGTGATCAACATGCTGATCAACAAGGTTTTTTATCTGTTTTTTGACTCGGCTAAAGTCCAGCACCATGCTCATTTCGTTCAGTTCACCAGACATGGTGACATCTAAAATCCAACTATCTCCTACGACCCCTCTGTGTTCACAGATGTATGAAGAATCGATAACGGTAAGGTCTCTTACAAATAGGTTCAAGTGGAACTCCTTAGTGCTTTAATGAGATACGGGAGGCTGAATAATGTTCAGCAGGCACTTCGTCTCATTGATGTCTGATAAAATAGGACGGGCAGGATGTTACAACAAGCTTATAAAGTCCACCTTTTTACACCGTCATTCGAGAAATGAACAAACTACGCTCAATTTCCGCTAAAACATAGGCCAGTCTCATGCTAATAGCCATATTGCAGGTAGGGATGGCCAGCGCTTCACGACGCATTTTGCTTTAGCCAAAGGCGCGGCGACACTCCGGCAACATGTTGAAAAGCACGTGAGAATCCTGAATAGCTATTGTAACCCACTTCATCAGCGACCCAATTGATCGGCTTATTTTGCAATAACAGAAATTGAGCAACAGAGACTCGCCACTTTTGCACATAATCTCCCGGCGTTTCACCCACTTCCCGTTTGAACGCTTCAATAAACTGAGTACGAGACATCGCGGCCAGTGACGCCATTTCGGCAAATAAACAATGCAAGGCTGCGACAAATGCCTGTGTTCCGTGTGAGCGCTAGACAAGCTCAACTCCCCCGCGCTCAATACATGAAGGTGGCCCTCTTTACCTTGTTGCGCGTTAAATGACGATACTCCACACAGGTTTCCAGAATAGAAAACGCCAGTGCGTATCGAGAAGTGTTCCATTAGTTGTGAAAGCAGATCCATGCATCCTCCGAACGATTCGCTTAGTTTTTAGTTCTTTTGTCCCTCTATAGACCGGACGAGTGGGCTAAATTATTTCAAACAAGATAACCAACACTGACAAGGAACTTGATATGTCACACATGAAATCGACCAGTCAAAAAATCACTCTAATGGCCGCGTTACTAGGCACCAGCTTTTCGTTAATGGCAGCAGACCTTGATATGAGTGTCGACAGCAATAACCTCGCAATTAAAGGCTATGATCCTGTCGCTTACTTTGCCAATAAAGGTCCAGTAAAAGGCACATCTGAGTTCACAGCGACCTATAAGAATGCGATCTATAACTTTGCGAGCAGTGAAAACAGAGATGAATTTCGAGCCAATCCAGAAGCCTATGCCCCTCAATATGGCGGTTACTGCGCGTTTGGAGTAGCCATGGGTAAGAAGTTTGAAACCGACCCTCTCGCTTGGAAGGTGGAAGATGGAAAGTTGTATCTGAACTTAGACAAATCGGTTCAGAAACGCTGGCTGGAGAATACACAAGAGTTCATCCAAGACGCCAACAGCAACTGGACAACCATCAAAACCGTAGAAGCCTATAAGCTCTAGCCTACAGCGCTTATCCATTGCCCAAGAATAAAACGGAAGCGACCGAACGCTTCCGTTTTCATTGGGATTTTCCCCAAAGAGGCCAACCCAAAGCGATTGGCAACACCTACTAAGTCCATTTCTATTCTATACTCCTAGCAGATAAGCTTTTCTTTTTATGGAAGAATAATGACATTACCTAAGATTTTGGTACTCGGCCTCTGCGCCCTATCGACACTGACTTATGCCAACCCATGGCAGTTCGTCAAAAGTGAAGATGGCATCATGATTGATAAAAGGCCACACAGCGAAGGCTTGGTCGAAATACGAGCACAGATGCAAACGCCCACCACTTACTCCGGTTTTTTACTGTTATTGGAAGACAGTGAGAACGTGCCAAACTGGATAGATAATGTATCGCAAAGCCGTGTGTTGATGCAGATATCTGAAGATGAAAACATCGTCTATACCCAATTCAAAGCACCGTGGCCTGCCAGAGATCGAGACATGGTGACCTACTCAAAATACAGCATCGAGGGTGGGCAGTTTGTTTTGTCGATAAAGGATGCGTCGAACTATTTGGCGAAAGAGTCGGGGTACATTCGAATCTACGATGTGGACGCACTTTGGACACTGCAACCGCTGACTAATGCCAATACCTACATCACCTACACCGCGTATGCGAACGCAGGGGGCATCTTGCCAAATTGGTTGATGAACAAGTTATCGATAGGCAGTGCACTGAGCACGTTTAAGGGGCTAAAAGAACAGTTACCAAAGTACCAAGGCCAACAGCACCCTAACCTGCCAAATGAGTCTCGCTAACGATACAAGTCGATAAGTAAATGGAGGCATTAAGGTTAAAGATTAAGGTCTTCTAGCGAGGTCGCGAGCTAAGATAAGCGCCAAGCCAAATACTTGAAGAAACAGGGCGATGTTCTTATAGAAAGCCATTTTCTCATCAAGCCTTTGGATTAACTCAACCAAGGTCAGGTTATCCAAATAGTAATCATCGATTCGAGTTCGTTGCGCTTCTTGTGCACTGTTTATCAGCATCATCAGTTTCGGTAAGTGAGCCAAAGAGATACTTGGCACTTCGCTACTCACCCAACGCCTAAGTTGCCCACGCAGTGCTTCGTCGAGAACCGTGGTCGGCTGCACCGTTTCTAGTTTATCAAGGTGAATCAAAATCGCTTCACGCTTGCGCTCTAGGGTTTCAATCGTATTCCAAGCAAGCTGTATTGAGTACACATTGCCGTATTTGCGATCGTTGTACTCCGCTTTCTCAGCTTCAATTTTATCGAGCACCAAGCTCGACATGACAATCGCCATGATGTTGAGTATCAAGCCTGCGAGGACAATCGCCCAAGCAGGAGGAAGACGCAACGCCATAATGCTCCCTAGAACATTTTATCAAAAGGTAGGTAAGCTAAGTTTAGGACAATCAAAGAGATCATGCAGATAAGCGTTAACACCATACCCACTTTTCGACCTTTGAAGTTCTTCGCTAAGATCCCTTTCGCATGAATCACACGCCCCAGAATAAACGCCACACCAATGACATGAATCAGCCACACACCGGCGCCATTCATCTCTAACAATCCCATCAAAATAACGGTGATTGGGATGTAATCCATAGCATTACTTTGTGCCGAACGTGCTATCTGTAACGACTCGACACCGCCATCAGCATGAGCAACAAGATTGATTCGCCTTTGCTTGATCACCTCTATTGCTAACCAAATCATTACGATCGTCAGCAAGGCTGCGTAAAGTGCTGTAACCATCATATTTCCCTATTATTTTGTGTTTACTCAGTGTTCTTTGTTATCTGTTCGACAACACCCGCCGAGATAAAATGAAAATCGCACCCGAGTACTTGTAAGAGATCTCTCAAACCGAACGTAAGAGATCACAATCAAGCTTCGCAGAAAATTCCTAAAATACAAACCCAAGCCCTTGTTTTGTATGAATCCACGCATATTTATTTCGATCAGTGGGTACATTTATTTCTTAGGTAGGATTGTGAGCAAAGCCTCTGCAGTGTTTAATACACATGTCGACAGGGAGTTGGCAGGAACAGGAAAAAGCCTAACGGATTAGGTATCTTCAGGATGAAGATTTGATGGCTTAGGATGAGTTATCAGCAAGGAAGTTATGCTCTAGGATAGAGTCGCTTATCAGGATGATGAGTTTGCAAGGACACCGCTAGGACGGCGATGAATTGGATAGGTTAAAGGATTTAGCCACGTCAAGTAACGATGCAGGGAGCACCAGTTACCTATTGAAAGATAAGTAACGCGCAGTAGCAGGATGGCTACGAAAAGAATAGACCCCGTTTGGTGAAAGCCAAACGGGGTTTCCTTTTTTGTAACGTCT